>JAHDBO010000258.1 GCA_020630355.1 Saprospiraceae bacterium | reverse complement strand
AGGGCCTTTTTCTCCTTGAGGAACAGAAAACCAAAGTTTTGTCAAATCACTTGCTTGATTGAGGGCACAAAAACCATATATTTTATTGCCTTTTGCATCCAAAATATCGACCCATGTTCTAGAGCTGTTGGTGTTTCTGCCACATGCTGGTAAATTAGGGGCTGCCTTGAATAACTCATCTGGTAAGTTATTGTAGTTAGCAATTGCAAGGCTGTACTTCGTGAAAGTATTTCCTCTTACGACACTTTTTTCAGCGCCTTTAGAGATTAGTCTTGGTTTGAAAGCAAGGTCACATTCATTTTTTTGAGGACATTCTATCAGTACCTCAATTTTATGGAAAATGATTTCATCTTTTGGTGTCATCGCCAATCTGAAAGAGACCTCTTTATAGTTTTTAGCTAAGGAGTGAAATGGGGGAAAGGCCCTAGTAACATAGGTTTTGTTATTCGCCTTGTATAAATTATTGGCATCATCTAGGCGAACGATGGCACTTCTTGTCGTTCCCTGTGCTATCCTACTTTGTGAGATATAGCATAATTTATCACTCTTTCTACTAGCAGGCTGAACAGTGTATTTGAATCTTAAGCCAACTATTTTGCCGTTTGGATTCAAAGATTGGAAGGGGAATTTCATCCATTGAAAATCTTTGTCTTTCATCAATTTTCTCGCCTTTATCACCATTCCAGACTTTGTATATCTGTAACTGGCGTTTTCGGATAGTGAGCGGTCGGGGTTGTACAGTTTGCCTTTTTTCAAATCAACTGAAATGGTTGAGGTGCATTTTCCTTGTAATACAGGAATCTTAGTTGGGATTTTTTGAGCATTCACACTAGAAGCTAAGAATGTGGCAAAGACAAGGCAAAGGATTGAAAAGTATTTCATGATGATTGGTTTTTGAAGATAATTAAAATATACGAACACCATTTAGTGTGTACAGCTCGAATGATGTGACCCTATTTTGATAAAAAAATCGAAAAATAATTGGGATACTTGTAAAAGATTGGTTTTGAATGAATTTGAGCTGTATCTTTTTTGCCTTGCGGTGAAACTGTTTTGTAAAGACTGATTCCTGACCTTTCCTTCTTGTCTCCCCATCTTCAAAAGTGTTTACAACAAAATAGACAGTGATGTAAGGTCGAAGACTTCCAAGTTTTGTAGTTATATCTTTTGTGAAGAAGCAGTTTGTTGTATCCACTATTAAAAATCGGAATGAATCGCTTCATTTTTTTGTTGTATTTTTGCGCCTGCAAAAATGGGTAGTGCGGATTGCTACTTATTTTACGAAAGTATAATAGACATTATTCTATTTCCATTTTTAGCAAAATCTGATTAAGATGTTGTTGTATCTGACAAGGCGGGAACGCTTCAATGCCGCGCACAAGTTGTGGGTAGAAGAATGGGGCGAGGAACAAAACAAGGCGGTTTTTGGGAAGTGCTCCAACAAAAACTGGCACGGTCACAACTACGATTTATTTGTCACGGTGAAAGGGCAACCTGACCCGATGACGGGATTCGTGATGGATGTCAAAAAATTGAGCGGACTTATCAAGCGAGAGGTGACGGATAAATTAGATCATTCCAATTTGAATATGGATGTTGATTTTATCCCGAGAGGGTTGCAACCAACGACCGAAAATTTGGCTTACCTGATTTGGAAGCAATTAGAACCACATATCGAGGGTTGCCGTTTGCATTGTATCAAATTGTACGAAACCGAAAATATCTTTGCCGAATACTATGGTGAGTAAAAAATAGATGATGGTTTTAGCAAATTCAAAATTTATAATAAAATGGGTTTAGTCTAAAATCTAATATCTATACACTAAAATCTAATATCTATGACAGCTTACGTTTTTCCAGGACAGGCTTCGCAGTTCGAAGGCATGGGAAAGGATATGTACGAATCTTCTACTTTAGCAAAAGAACTATTCGAACAGGCTAATGAAATCCTAGGGTTTCGTATCACTGATGTGATGTTTGAAGGAACAGCAGAGGAATTAAAGCAAACCAAAATCACACAACCTGCGGTATTTTTGCACTCAGTTATCAAGGCGAAAATGGCAGGAGATAGCTTTCGGCCAGACATGGTGGCAGGACATTCGCTAGGAGAGTTTTCTGCTTTGGTAGCGAATGGGGCGATGGATTTTGAGAATGGTCTGAAATTGGTTTTGCAACGTGCTTTGGCGATGCAAAAAGCCTGCGAAGCGGTAGAAAGTACGATGGCCGCTATCGTTGGTTTGGAGGACGAGGTAATTGAGGAAATCTGTGATGGCATTGACGAAACGGTGGTCGCTGCCAACTATAATTGCCCTGGGCAGTTGGTAATCTCTGGCTCCGTACCCGGTATCAATGCAGCGGTAGCGCAATTGACGGAAGCAGGGGCAAAAAGAGCGATTGTATTGCCTGTGGGAGGGGCTTTCCACTCTCCACTGATGGCGCCAGCTAAAGAAGAACTACAAGCTGCTATCGAAGCGACCAATTTTGCACAACCGATTTGCCCGATTTATCAAAACGTTAATGCGAAGCCTTCGACAGACCCAGCAGTCATCCAGCAAAACTTAATCGACCAATTGACTTCACCAGTGCGCTGGACGCAGACGATGTACAATATGATTGCGGACGGTGCGAGCAACTTTATCGAAGTTGGCGGTAATGGCAAAACCATTCGAGGATTTATCCGTAGAGTAGATAGGAAGATGCCGACGGAGGCACTATAAAATAAAAGTATAAGCCAACAATGGCAGAAAAATCAAATAGATATTTACTAGAAACAGGCTCAGTACTGATTTCCGAGCCCTTCATGCAAGACCCAAACTTCAAACGTTCGGTCGTACTCCTAGTAGATTATACCAAAGAGGAAGGAACGATAGGCTTTATTATGAATAAGTCTGTAGAAATGCAGATTGGAGACCTAGTTGCAGATTTCCCTGATTTTGATTCAGAGGTTTACTATGGCGGGCCTGTGCAAAAGGATACGATACACTATGTCCATTGTGTCGGTGATTTGCTAGAAGATAGTACGGAGATTAGCCCTGGTGTCTATTGGGGGGGCAATTTTGAGAAATTGAAGTTTTTGATTGAAAACGAACTGATTAAACCTCATGATATACGGTTTTTTGTTGGCTATTCGGGCTGGTCTCCCAGCCAACTCGAATCCGAAATGGATATACGCTCTTGGGTGTTGACAGATATGGACGCCAATTATTTATTTAAAATTAATCCCAGAGAACTCTGGCAAAAAACGCTCAAAGACAAAGGCAGTCATTTTTCTGTGATTGCAGAGTTCCC
>JAHDBO010000257.1 GCA_020630355.1 Saprospiraceae bacterium | reverse complement strand
GTTCATATCCATGTACTTAGCCATTGCGTATTCTATTTTATATTTGGTATAAAATTAATTTCTAGTATAAAAATACTAATACTAACCTTGAAAGTCAAAGAAAAACAATTGTTTTTAGCGTAAATTCGCTAAATTAAGATCAAAGCATTGGTTTTTAGTATATTAGTACTTGCAGCTTAGAATTTGAATGGCTTTTAAATGCTAATTTTGTATTAGCAATCCGAAAATTTTTCTATGAAAAAAACACAGATAAAGATTATTCAAACAAGTATAGCTCTGTTTAATCAACACGGCGTAGGCAATGTTCGTGTGGTTGATATTGCTAGGGAAGCGGATATTAGCCCTGGGAATTTGACCTATTATTATAAAACCAAGAAGGAATTAATGGGTGGCTTATATGCTTTTATGAAAATAGCATTCAAAAAAGTAACCGAGCAGGCAACGGAGTTCCTAGAAGAAAAACTCGATTCCACTATTGATATTACGAGAGCTTACCTGAAGTTTCAAGTTCAGTTTCGTTTTTTTTATCGGGATAATCTAGAAGTCTTTCGGCTTTTTCCTGAAGCCCCCAAAGTCTATCAAAAACATTACCAGCAAGTCATTCAGTTTAATAAAGATGTGATTCAATTGATGCTGAGCAAAGGTTTGTTGAAATCTAATGTCGAACAAGAACACTATGACATTCTAGCAAAAAACTCGTGGGCGGTACTCAACTCATGGCTTTCCGAAACAGAAATTTTAGAAACAGGAATTACAGAGGGGATAGTTAACCAATTGGAATTATATTATCCGTATTTTACGCCCGAAGGCGCAACGATGTATCATCGTCTACGCAAACACATTGAGGCGTATATTTAGATGAGAGATGAGAGATGATTCTTCAAAATTCAGTCTAATGTCTGAACACTAATCACTAAAATCTATTCGATAATAATGAAACCGAAAATACATACCGTTGCCATTTTTGTAAAAAATGATTTTGGAGCGTACCAAGCGAGTTATGAAGAGATAAACAAGGATGGACTTCCTGAAATACAGGTTCGGCTGACTCCAGAAGAAGAGGTGGACACCAAGAACGACTATTTTTATAATGAAAAAAAGCAGCTCATCAAAGAGATTGCTTTCCTAGGAGAAGAGGAGATACATCGGGTACAGTTGACTTATGATGAAAATGATAAAGTACTGACTGAAAAAACACTTTATCCTGATGGTGCTTTTACTTTGAAAACCTTAGAGCGGGACTTGAAAGAAAATACGGTCAAGATTGTTCTAAAAGATGAAAATGACGAATTGGAAGGAGAGGAGTTCCGTCGCTTTGATGCCAAGGGCAATGTACTAGAGGAAAGTATTCTGGATGTAGATTCGGGCCAATCAGGTCATGAGACTTCTTATGATGACTATGGCAATCCACTTCAACGAATCGTTAAAAATGCGGAAGGTTTTGCGTTCAAGGAAACCTTTCTTTACGAACGGGATGAGGAAGGGCGTTTAGTGGCGGTCGAGGTCAACGACGAAGATGGTTTTCCGAAGCGAGAGGATATGATGCAGTACAATGAAAAAGGAAATTTAGCAGCACATACTATCGTAAACCGCTTTGAAGGCTGGACTCGTAAATTTGAGTACGAATATAATGAGGACGATAAGGTGGTATTGACGCGGGTTTTTGCAGGAGGTGCTTCTCCCGTTACCGTAATGGAATATATGTACCATCCCGATTACAAGGATTTGATACTGGAAGAGACAACCCACACCGGCAATGGCACGGAAACCAAAACCTATCGTTACGAATTTTACGATTAGTAAACGACCAAGGTATCAAGCCCAGCTCTTAATTTAATGTACTCCGTCAGTCGTTTTTCATCATTTTGATGATTGCGTTTATCTTTCCATTTAATCAATAAAATGGGGGTTTGGTCAATATTACTCTGTGTCAAATCAAGTGATTGTAAGGCGGGGAAAAGTGCTTGTGCTTCTTCTGGAATGGCTTGTTTAGGGCGTATATTGGTAAGACTATCGATTTGAGCACGAAGCTCCCGAATCGTTTTTTCTTTCTCGCTCTCTATGGTCTCTGCAAGTGTCAGTTTCTTGTTTAAGTCCCCTTCAAAACCAGAAATTTTTTCATCCATCAATTTTTGGACGTCTTCAATCCGCATTTGATTATTTTGAATCAAACGGATGGAAGTGTTCTCAATGGATGTAAATTCTGTAAACTGTCTGGTCAAAGCATTGATAGAATCGTAGCTGATGGGTTCTCCTAGTATTTCTATAAAAAGATATTGAGAAGTATCTGTTTTACTTTCTTTAGGAATATCCCAATTGATACAACTTCTATTGGTGCCGCTAGGGGTGACATATTTTTGTATGAAGGTGTTGATTTGTCTTTTTTGATTTAAATCTTGTAAGACACCGTACAGTATAATGCCGCTTGGGATAATCATAATAATGGAAAAAACCGTCACGATGACCGATGTACGGAATTTTTCTTTGCTATTGACGAAAGATTTCAAGGGGAAACGCAGAAAGCGCACTATCCCGAAAGTGGTCAAAGCGATAAAGAAAGAGTTGAGGAAGAAGAGGTAAAAAGAGTTCAAGAAATAAGACCAATATCTTGGATTTATCCATTCTCCAGATTGCAATTCCGAGAATAAATTGGCTAGGCCGTAACCAGAAACACAAAGCGGCGGCATCAAGGCAGTAGCGATGGCAACCCCTGGTATGGCATTGGATTTGTCCATTCTAGAAGAAGAAATAATACCTGCCAAACCTCCAAAAATAGCAACTAAGGCATCGAGTAGAGTAGGAGAAGTCCTTGCTTCGATTTCTGGGGTGGATTCATTGATTGGCGTCAATAAAAAATAGAGGGTGCTCGTAATCAAGGCAATGGCAATGGCAATTCCGAAATGCCTCAAGGAAACCAAAAGCGTTTCTTTGTCGTTAATTCCGACGGCTAATCCTACTCCTAGTATCGGCGACATCAGCGGAGAAATCAACATGGCGCCAATGATAACGGCAGAGGAATTGAGGTTCAAGCCAATGGAAGCCACCATAATCGAACACATCAAGAGCCAAGCATTGGCACCTTGCATCCGCTTGTTGTTTTTAATGCTAGTGATGGTGCCCTCCCGGTCAAGGTCGGATTGCAAGTCGGTCAGGCGTTTTAAAAATTCTTTCAGGGAATACATGAAATTCCAAAAAGTAGCACGGAGGCTTT
Source organism: Saprospiraceae bacterium (assembly GCA_020630355.1). Taxonomy (GTDB): domain Bacteria; phylum Bacteroidota; class Bacteroidia; order Chitinophagales; family Saprospiraceae; genus JAHDBJ01. The sequence goes on along the minus strand of JAHDBO010000257.1, from coordinate 86 downwards.
CCCCTTCTTGAGAAAATGAAGATTCTGCTGGTTTATTGTTGTTTTGTAGTTCGCTCATCGACAAAAAGCTAACGATTTTTTGATTG
>JAHDBO010000256.1 GCA_020630355.1 Saprospiraceae bacterium | reverse complement strand
TGAAACAAAAATTCATCGAAGGGGACTGGAGATTCATGAGTATCGTATTGATTTGCCTTATCCTAGGATTGGCATTTTGTATCGAGCGTATCATCACTTTGAATGTAGCTACGGCTAATACGGATAAGTTGATGGCACAAATTGATGATCAATTGAAGCAAGGCGACCTTGATGGCGCTATGGAAGTATGTAAATCTACTTCAGGACCAACCGCAAGTGTATTGTATGAAGGTTTGAAACGTGCTAAGGAAGGTGGAAGCCTTGACGAAGTAGAAAAATCTATTGTTTCTTACGGTTCTGTTCAGATGGGACTTTTGGAGAAAGGTTTGGTTTGGATTTCACTTTTCATCTCTATTGCTCCGATGCTTGGTTTCATGGGTACAGTAATCGGTATGATTGGTGCATTCGACGACATCGCTGCTGCGGGTGATATCTCTCCACAAATCGTTGCAACGGGTATTAAAGTAGCCCTTTTGACGACTGTATTCGGTTTGATTGTTGCGATTATCCTTCAAATTTTCTACAACTATATCGTTTCTAAAATTGACGGTATCGTAAACAAGATGGAAGATTCTTCTATCGGATTGGTAGACTTGTTGGTAGCAAACAACGTATTCAAAAAATAATTAAAGAAACACTAGATTATGTATCAATTACTAAGCAAAAAAGGCCAAACGATTGGCTTCGGCTTGGGACTGCTAGTGACACTTCTTTTTGTCATATCAATTTTATCGGGTTTCAGTGAGTTTTCTTCCGCAACGGAAGAAGGACAGTACGACACCAATATTTTTGACATAGGCTTATGGGGTGTTATCGTGATGGCTATCCTAGCAGCCGTGGTGGCAATCGGTTTTGGTATCTTTCATACAGTCACTAATTTACAAGGTTCACTTCGTGGCCTAATCGGGATTGGAGTATTATTGTTGGTTTTTGTTGTTTTTTATTTTACAGCAAGCCCAGAACCTGAAGGTATCGTTGCAGCGGCAGTCGATAAGTTCCAGACAGACAATGACGCCGAGATTACTTCTGGTAATTTCCAATTCATTGGTGCTGCTATCAACACCGTTATGGCACTTGGAGCAGTTGGCGTTTTGGCACTTATCGTATCTGAAGTCCTTAACTTATTTAAATAGAATTTTCTATGGCTAAGAATAGTACTAGAAATCGTTTGTCCCAAGAAGTGAATGCAGGTTCCATGGCAGATATCGCCTTCTTGCTTTTGATTTTCTTTTTGGTGACAACGACTATCGACATAGACAAGGGGATCACGGTGAAACTACCACCATGGTCTGAAGAACCGCCAGATCCCAAGAAGCTCAAAACACGTAACGTATTTTCAGTTCTGGTCAATGCCAACAACGAGCTATTGGTAAGAGGCGAACCGATGGATCCTGTGGTATTGCGTGAAAAAACGAAGGAGTTCATCTTGAATCCTAAAAAGATGGAGAATCTATCTGAGAGTCCAACAAAAGCGATTATTTCGCTTAAAAACGATAGAGGAACCAAGTACGAAACTTACTTAGAAGTTTACAATGAGCTGAAGGCGGCTTACAATGAAATTTGGGAAGAAAAATCACAAGCTAAATTTGGAAAACCTTATGAGGCTTTGACAACTCCTGAGAAAAGAGACGTCAGAACTGGTATTCCTATGATTATTTCTGAAGCTGAACCAACAGACTTCGGTGAGGAAAGCTAAAGACACTATTTCTTAAAGATTAAAACTAGTCATTATGTCTAAGTTTAGCAAGAAAAGAGGTGCAACTGCCCCTGCTGTTTCGACGGCATCTTTGCCAGATATCATCTTCATGTTATTGTTTTTCTTTATGGTTGTAACCGTAATGAAAGATTCTACATTGAAAGTAGATGTTATCGTACCGAATGCAACAGAATTGCAGAAGTTAGAGAAAAAGTCTTTGGTTTCTTATTTGTATTTAGGGAAGCCTAAAGATAAATACAGAGAAATCTACGGAACTTCTACCCGTCTGCAATTGAACGATAAATTCGCTTCTCCTGATGATATTCCATTATTCTTGGAGCAAGAGAAATTGAGCGTTCCTGAACAATTACATCCTTTTATGACCGCTTCTATGCGTGTGGATAAGAATGTAACGATGGGCGTTGTAGCAGACGTAAAAGTCGCACTTCGTAAAGCTAACCAATTGAAAGTGAACTATTCTGCTCGTCCTAGAGGCGACTGATACCTGCTTTTATTTGTATAAAAAATCCCAACCTTTGAATGAGGTTGGGATTTTTTTTTAGGGAGGGTTAGCGTTTTATTTTTCGAACTAGTGAACGGAAAAAGGGAATGAGTCGAAACTGCCCCAAGCTACAAGCAAAAAATAGTTTAATATTAATTTTTGATAAGAAGTGGGGACTCCAAGAAGCTCTTTTATAAATAAAATAGCTAGAATACCCCTCTGACTTACCCTTCCAACAAGTATAAAACCAAACCGTTTTAAATACTTGTTGTACAATATTAATATCAAAACCACTTGATATAACACGTTCTTCTAGCTCAAGCAACCAAGTTTTTATTTCAAGTAATTGACTAGCAGAAAGAGAATGGAAATGATCGAGTAAAATGAGGCGATGAATGTTCCATTCCGATTTAGAAACTGGAACACCAAAGTATTCAAATTGCATTTTAATGGTACGTTCTACTGCGTCAATTTGTATTTCTTTCTTTGTTTGAGTGGACTGGGTTGGATGTAAACGATAAGACAAAAAATCTTCATTTATATTATATCCTCTACCTTTCTGTAGGATGCGATTGAAAAGATGGAAATCTTCTGCAATCCAAAAATCCTGCTCATATTTCAAATCCCAGTCTTCTAGCACCGTTCGACGCATCATGACCGTAGGATGAATAAAAGGGATGTAAAAAAGGGATGCTAGAGCAATTGCTTTGGAATTAAAAAATAGTGGTGGTAATGTATTCGAGATTTTCTTACCAGTTGGATTAATAAAGTGAAAGGCACTTCCTACTATAACCAAATCCGATTGGGCTTCTAGAAGTTGTACTTGTTTTTGTAGACGATTAGGTGCAGCAATATCATCGGCATCCATACGGGCGATATACTTACCTTGGGCTAGGCTCAATCCTCTATTAAGTTGATAAACTATTTTTTTATTTTCAGCAGAATCGAAACAACGGATTCGATTATCTTCAAAAGAGCGTATAATCGCCAAAGTATTGTCAGTAGAGGCATCATCTAAAATGATGAGTTCGAAATCACTAAAGGTCTGAGCTAGAATACTCTCTATTGAAATTCTAATATACTGCTCCGCATTATAAGCGGGCATA
>JAHDBO010000255.1 GCA_020630355.1 Saprospiraceae bacterium | reverse complement strand
TGGAAGTCTGTCTATAAAGTGAAGAGCCCAGGCGAATTGTTTGCTGCTTACGCAGAAACAGATCAATTGGTGATGATGTTGCAAGAGAATGTGGATTTTGACAGCTATTTCCGTTGTTATTCTCTAGGCGCTGGAAAGTACACACGTATCATGCCTTACGAGCCACGCAATCCGCACCATTTGAGATATGTACAAGATGAGGTAGGAACGGATCCCGCTTTGTTGGCTAAAATGGAAGATTACCTACAACGCTTGAACAAGGCACTGGGCTATGATTTCAATACGGTAGAATTTGCAGTGAGGGACGGAGTGCCTTTAGCGATTGATTTCTGTAATCCTGCCCCTGATGCAGAATTGACTTCTGTAGGGCCAGAGAACTTTGAGTGGATTGTAGAAACGGCTGCTACAATGGCTATCGAGAAAGCATTGGCTCACAAAGAAGGTCAAATGAACTTGACTTGGGGTAGTTTCGTTGGAGACTCTATGGCGGATGCCTTGACAGGAGCTGGCTCGGATATTGTTCTACCTAAGCAAAAATCTACTTCAAAGGCGACGAAAAAAACGACTTCGGCTAAAAAGCAAGCGGATGAAGTTGTAACTTTGACGGGTGAGGCGGCAGCAGCGGCAAAGGCTGATTTGTTGAAGAAGATTGGTGCAGGTTCTGAGGCAAAAGATGATTTGAAAAAAATCTCAGGGATTGGGCCAAAATTGGAAAAGACTTTGAACGATATGGGTATCGTATCTTTGAAGCAGGTCAGTAAAATGGGAAAGAAAGAGTATGCTCTAGTTGATTCCTTATTGACTGCTTTCAAAGGGCGTGGACAACGGGACGACTGGGCTGGACAAGCGAAGCAGTTGTTGAAATAATCTATTCGTTTAGGATATAGTAGCGTCGCAATTACAAAAATGGAATTGCGACGCTTTTTTTCATGGAGAAATGACACAAAAACGAAAATACAAAATATAAAAAGATGAGTAAGCTACGGATGGCAATATTGGATATGTATGACGGCTTTCCTAACCAAGGGATGCGCGCGATTAAGGAAATTGTGGAACGCTATTCTAGTGAGGTGAGCTACAAAATCTATGATGTCAGAGGCAAAAACGAGGTGCCTAGTCTTGAGTACGATATGTATATTTCTACCGGTGGCCCTGGTAGTCCGCTAGATGGAGATGGTATTTGGGATAAGAATTATTTTGACTTTCTAGATGATATTTGGAATTTCAATCAAAGCTATCCCGAAGAGGCGAAGCACTTGTTCTTGATTTGTCATTCTTTTCAAATGGCATCTTTGCACTTTAAGTTGGGTACGATTTGTAAGCGCAACTCTAATGCCTTTGGTACTTTCCCTTGTTGGAAAACAGAAGCAGGTAAAAACGACCCTTTCTTCAAAGCCTTGAACAATCCCTTTTACATTGCGGATTTTCGAGATTATCAGTTTATACGACCTAATAAGAAACGCTTTGCCGAGCTAGGAGCTTCCGTACTTTGCCTAGAGAAAAAACGCCCGAATATCCCATTCGAGCGAGCGGTAATGGCAGTGCGTTTGTCGGATACGATTTTTGGGACACAATTTCATCCAGAGGCGGACAGGGCAGGAATGTTGAAGCATTTCTCGGAAGAAGAAAGAAAACAACAAGTCATAGCGGAGCATGGAGAAGAAAAGTATTTTCAGATGATTGCCGATTTGGAAGACCCCAAGAAAATCGCAAAAACGAATCAAACGATTATCCCTAATTTTATACAAAATGCCATCAATAAAAAAACCTTGGCATTGGTATAACGAACTATAGATAAATCAACTAAAGACCAAGCTTATGGTTAATGAATTGCGCCAACGATTCAATGCTTCTTTTTCGGAAGAAAAATACCAAGCATTCCTAAAACACCTAGCCGATCAGTATGGAGAAGCCCCCGCTTTTCGAGTCGCAGAAAGTCCAGTTTTCATTCCTGAAGCGTTGAATGAAAAACTGGTCAGGGCTTGTGAAGAAATTACGGACGTGATTTGTCGTCCTGATTTTAAGAAAAATACAGAAGGAGCGATTTTGAAGGGGCAGGTCGTTCCCAATGAAGATGAGCATACGGTGTTTTTACAGATGGATTTTGGTGTTTGTAAAGGTGAAGATGGGGAATTGACCCCTCAACTGATAGAAGTGCAGGGCTTTCCTTCTTTGTATTTCTTTCAGGATATGGTCGCAAAAGCTTACCGAGAATTCTTTGATGTGTCTGACGAATATTCGCATCTTTTTGGCGGTCTGAGCGATACCGATTATATCCAAGAATTGAAGGAGGTCATCATCGGTGATACCGACCCGAGCCAAGTCGTCTTGTTGGAGGTAGAACCCAAAACACAATTGACCCGAATAGACTTTTGGGCTTGTGAGGAGATGCTGGGTATCAAGACGCTTTGCGTGACGGATTTGAAAGTAGATGGGAAGAAAGTCTTTTATGAAAAGGATGGTCAGCGCATTCAAATCAAAAAGATATTTAATCGTGTGATTTTTGATGAGTTGATTCGCAGGGATGATTTAGAACGAGAATTTTACTTCACGAAAGAATACGATGTCGAGTGGATTGGTCATCCGCACTGGTTCTTCCGTATTAGCAAATTTACACTACCATTATTAGATAGTGAGTTTGTTCCAAAAACCTACTTTTTGAATGAACTAGAGCAATATCCTGAAGATTTGCACAATTATGTATTGAAGCCGCTTTATTCCTTCGCAGGTTCTGGTGTATTGATAAATATCAATCGCTATGATTTGGAGGCGATAGAAGACCCTGAAAATTACATCTTACAAAGGAAAGTAGAATATGCGCCTGTGGTAGAAACACTGGATCAGCCTGCTAAGTGCGAAATCCGTATGCTGATGCTTTGGAAGAAAGGGGAGGCACGTCCCAAAATGGTCAATAATCTCGCTCGCTTGAGTAAGGGAGAGATGATTGGTGTACGTTATAACAAGGATAAAACTTGGGTAGGCGGTAGCGTTGGGTATTTTAAGAAGTAAAAAAAACTGAACTTGAACTTGATTTTTGTATTTGAACTTATAAACTTGGCTACGCCTAGTTGAGCGAACAACATAGAGTAAAAAAGACAAGGTCCTTAATAATAAGCCTTGTCTTTTTATGTATATAAGGTAGATGGTTGTTTACTAAACCAAATCCTTCATTTCTCTAATAAAACCGTTCATGCCCTTATCTTTTACCCGTGCTAGTAAGGTTCTGGCATCATCTTTATCCGCATAAGCGCCAAGCACCACTTTATAGACCGTTTTGCCATCCAATTCATTGATATTGACGATAACAGGAGCGG
>JAHDBO010000254.1 GCA_020630355.1 Saprospiraceae bacterium | reverse complement strand
TTCAAGGGAACAGCCGCCCGTTTTGCCCATGCCATTTCGTTGTGCTCGGCGCCTTCGTCTAGTATCCAAGTATATTCATAGCCCTTCTTATCCAGCGCTTTGAGCATATCATCTATGCCGGGCTGAAGGACATTTTCCAAACCTACTGTTCCATTATCGATATACAAATTGATGTCTTTTTTCTCCCCATCATAAGCCAGCATTTTCTCGACATAATCAAAATCGTCTTTCTTATTCAAGACCACTTTGAAAGCAGGTGATAGGCAGCCTGCGTGCTGATATACCTCATTATATTCCCAAGCCAAAACAAAGGAAATCAAGCCCCCCATCGAAGCCCCCATCACTGCTGTATTTTCTCTGTCTGTTTTCGTACGATAGGTTTTATCAATCATCGGTTTGAGCTGCCCAACCATAAACTCCTGATAAAGGTCGCCTAATTCTTCATAGGCATATTCATCTCTCCTATTTTCAGGATTACAATAGATAGCGACTACGATAATAGGCTCGATAATCTCATTGCGGATTAAGCTATCTGCCAGTTCATCAATCTCCCAATCTCTCCCTAGCGTCGAGGTCTTAGGGTCGAATACATTCTGACCATCGTGCATGTATAAAACGGGGTATCTTCTATCGGTTTCTTTTTCATAATTTGGCGGAAGCCATACCAGTACATCCCTATCTTTCAAGCCCTTTACGGGAAAAGATTCATGGTATTTCACATTACCCGTAACTTGTCCTTGTACCGTATGTTTTTTATCCTTCCAATTATAAACGGTGTGTTTAATGATTGTATCTGAATAAGGTGTCAGTTTATAATCCCTTGGCACAAAACCCTCTTCCGTCGTCGCTTCTTTGTCCCAGCTTCCTTTGGTGAATTTATAAGCAACATCCTTCCCTTTTGGTAATGCCACTTTTAGTTTCCATACTTCCCCTTTATTTTCAAGCTGTACTTTGTCGGGCTGCCAATCCCCAAAAGCAGGAACACTCCCAGCAATAAAAACCGCTTCATCCGCCTCCAAAGTCGGAGCGGTGACTTCCATTTCTACCACCACCACATTTTTATCCGTCGGAGTGCAAGCCCAGCAACAAAATCCTACAAGAGCAATAATTAAGTACCTCATTTTTGTAATGCTTTTATATCATTAATGACAGGATATAGCTCATAGCCCTCAGGTCGGGATTTCTTCCAGCGTTTATGTGTCCATAGCCAATAATCTGGCCGTTCGATAATATCTTTTTCCAATCTACGGGTATGAGCTTCGCTGATTTCTCCTGCTTGGGTTTCTTTCGGATTGTCGATTAATGTTTCCCATTTATACCCATACTTCCCTCTTCCCATCTTGTGTAACTCCCCGTAAATCACAGGAGCATCGAAAGTAGTTGCATATTTCTCTGCACCATAGACGACTGCTGTATCTTGATTCAAAAAGCGTGTCCAATGCGCTCTATAACCAGAAGAAGGAGATTGGTCATTCGCAAAAATGAGTGCCACAGGTTCGTCAAAAGCATTTTCAAATAAATACTTGCATTCCTTTTTACTCACCAATTCCAAGCCCAGTTGCCCTCTGGAATCTTTTATTTTTTTATCTAAAAATTCATCCTTCAAAGGAGAAAAAATAACAATAGTTCGATGCTTCAAACGCCCTGCCGCCGCCGCCGCAATCAATTCCCAATTACCATAATGACCTGCCGTCAATACAACACTCCTCCCTTGCTCATAGTATTTATCCAAGTAACCTTCATTCAAAGCTTCAACCCGCTCATAATATTCCTTATCCCTCATACTAAAAGCCCGAATCACCTCTAGAATCACATCACAAAAATGACTGTAAAACTCATCCATGATGGCTTTGACTTCCTTTTCAGACTTTTCAGGAAATGATTTTCGGATATTAGCTCCCACGACCTTGGTTCGATAGCCACCCATTTTGTACAAAACCAAATATAAAAAATCTGAAATCCTGTAACTAACGCTCAAAGGCAACAAGGAAATCGGCTTAATTATCAAATAGTATAAAATCCTACTCATCCTACAAAGGTCAGAAATTATCCGCTTGTTTTATAGGTTATTTTACTATATAGAAGGGAATTTCTAGTAAAATCGAATACCGCAGAAATACTTGTTGTAACTTTAATAAGCTGGGTTTGTATATCTGTTGAGGTGATGATTTGTTGAGCAAGCCGATAATTCAACACCTCAACGAATAAACACCTCAACGTCGTTCAACAAGCTCTTAATGCGATACGCTTTTCAATAAAAAATATATTAATAGGAAAAGCCTGACTACAAGAATCTCTAGTTTTTATATTTTTGAAAAATGGAAGAATTTGAAAAACCCAAAAACGATAGACTCGGACAGTTTGACGATTTCTTGAGCGAAATGGATCAGGATAGGTTCAAGTCCCAGTCCTCTAAACGATGGACTCAAATCGCCTTAGTTGCTTTAGTGCTTTTCGGGCTTTATTATTTCTTTTTCCTTTCGGAAGATACGACCGTCAAGGATAAAATCGAAGATGTCGTAGAAGATACCAAGGAAGAAATCAAAGATCGGAACAAACCCAAAAATGATGACCGTTGGTTCACTTTTTTAAGGGATTTCTACCCCGTTTCGACCACCAATGAAATCATCGACCATGAATACTTTGCCCTTTCTTATTCGGAATACCACGAACAGCCAGAATGGGTCGCTTACGAAATGACGGTCGAGCAACTTAATCAAGAACGAGTCGAACGAACCGATAATTTCCGAGTAGATAAAAAAGTCAAACGGGGTTCGGCTACTTTAAGCGATTATCGAGGTTCTGGCTATGATAGAGGACATCTTTGCCCAGCAGGTGATATGGCATTTTCTCCCGATGCGATGTCTACCTCTTTTTTTATGAGCAATATGAGTCCGCAGGAGCGAAGCTTCAACCGAGGAATATGGCGAGAGCTAGAAGAATCTGTTCGAGATTGGACCCGTTCCAATAAAAACCTCTACATTGTAACTGGACCAGTCCTTAGCCAAAGAGCGAAGAAACGGATTGGCAGCAATAAAGTCGTTGTACCTAGAGCTTATTACAAAGCCCTTTTGGATTTGTCCAACCCAGAACAAAAAGCAGTTGCTTTTGTGATACCCAATGAACGCTCAAGCAAGCACTTACATGATTATATGATGACGATTGATAGCTTAGAACAGATTACAGGTTTAGACTTTTTCCCTGGCCTTCCCGACAAACAAGAAGCAAAAATGGAAAGCGAAATCAATCCATTCCGCTGGATGGTCGATGCGGATAGGTACAGTCGGAGATTGTCGAGTTGGAATTATGATTAGAGGATG
>JAHDBO010000253.1 GCA_020630355.1 Saprospiraceae bacterium | reverse complement strand
AATAAGGGCGTATTATATATATCAAGTATTTCTTCTAGTGTCCAGTTTTTCATTTGAATTAATTAAAAATGAATAATTAATAGTAGTGATTATTCTAAATGATTTTGTATAGCGAGCCTGCCTGAGCAAGCAGGTTTATGAAACCTAGCAATTTCAAGAGTTCTGGGTCATTCAAAATTCAAAATTTTTCATTCAGAATTAGGTCTAGTGAATAATGGTTTGGATAATTTAAATTTTCAAGCGTTTTTCCAGTTGAAATGTATCCAGTTCCTCTGGTAGTAAAAGCAAGGCCACTAGTGGGATTAAACGATAAAAAACATGTTGCATATCCCAAATAGGCTGACTCAAACCATGTCCAAAAGTAACAATTAATAGAACCACTCCGAGTGCATAAAGGGCATAATTTTTAAAAATGCCCAAGCACAAGAGCAATCCGCCTATCAATTCGACATAGGAGGTAAAATATGCGACCGCTTTTAAAAGAAAAATAGGGAGCATCGTTTCATAACTGGCAAAAGCACTTTTATAAACGCCTTCAACACCCCAAGTGAAAATCTTGCCATAGCCTTGCATTAAGAAAACCAAACCTAGGAATCCTCTAAGTATTAGTAGGGCAAAAGCGGTATTTGTATTTGTTTTTAACATGTGGATGTTTCTTTTGGAACAGCCGTCACCTCATTCAAAGCCCTTTCCAACAAATGATATAATTTGTCCAATTGCGTTTGTGTGATACAATAAGGCGGTAGAATATAAATCACATTACCAAGTGGACGTAAAATCGCCCCATTCGCAATGAAGAAATCGTACAATCTATCTCGTAAATTATTGAAATAAGAAGTACTTTCTCCCGTTTGGAATTCTACAGCTACTATTGTGCCTTGCATCCGTACTTCTCGAACATTAGGATGTGTTTTGATTCTATGGAGAAAGGCTTCATGACTTTTGATGATGCGCTGGATATTGGCTTGTGTTTCTTCGCTTTCTATCAAATCCATGCTCGCTAGAGCAGCAGCACAACCAACAGGATTACCCGTATAAGAATGTCCGTGGAAGAAAGTTTTATATTTATCTTCCGATAAAAAAGATTCAAAAATAGCCTCAGTACAACTCGTAACCGCAAGTGGTAAAGTTCCTCCCGTGATACCTTTAGACATACAAATAATATCTGGCTGATTCGTCAGATAATTGGTAGCAAACATCTTTCCAGTACGATAAAAACCCGTCATCACTTCATCCGCAATAGTCAATACGCCGTGCTCCTTACAGATATCCACAAGTTCGTCCAATGCTTCGGGCTTGTACATAATCATGCCCCCAGCGCCTTGTACCAGTGGCTCAAAGATGAAAGCATAAACGGATTCTGTTGCTAGAACCGCTCGCAAAGCTGCTTTAGATTTTTCTTCGTTGCCAGGCGTCGGTGTTGGGATGCGTTTGACTTCAAAAAGGTGATCTTTGAAGGCGTTATTTAGGGATAAATCGGCACTGGCAGACATTGAACCAAAGGTCTCTCCATGAAAAGCATCCTCAAAAGCGACCAAATAACGCTTGGCGTTCCCTTGATTATGAAAAGACTGCATCGCCATTTTTATCCCGATTTCGACGGCAGTCGAACCGTTGTCGGAAAAGAAAATACGGGATTGCTGACTGGGTAAATGCGGAAGCAATCGTTCTGCCAATTCTACCGCAGGTTGATGTGTGAAACCCGCAAAAATGACGTGCTCCAATTCCATCATCTGCTCATAGACTTTTTTGGCGATATGCGGATGGGCATGCCCATGGATGTTCGTCCACCAAGAAGCAACACCGTCGATATATTCATTGCCGTCATCGTCCCAGACCAATGCGCCTGCTCCTTTGACAATCGGCAGAGGTGGGGCGGCGGTTTTCATTTGTGTATAAGGATGCCAGATGTATTTGGCGTCTTTTTCTAAGAGTGTTGCTTTTTTCATCGCTGTAAAATTGAGGGGCAAAGGTCGGAAATTTCTACGTTTTAACGCTGTATTAAGAAATAGGGTTTTAAACCTTGGCGTTTTATTGAGGTCGTAGGATATGTGGGGAGATGGCCTTAAATTGAAATTTTGAGCTTGATTTCTAACGTTTACGTATTAAAGTCAGAAGTTGTTTTTCTTTTGTCATTGTCGGAAAGATACGGAAGTATTGAATTATGCTTGAGGTGGAAGTACAGCTTTTTTACTTTGTCACATCGACTGTAAGGAGATGTCTTCTCAGGAAATAGTATTAAGTATTCACATTTTGGAAGTCCAAGCTTGTGAGTTATTCCTGAAAAGATTTCTCGCTACACTCGAAATGACAAAAAAGAAGTGAGAGGGATTATAGTTTTTGAAAATCTTATTACCAGAAACCAGAAACCAGAAACCAGAAACCAGAAACCAGAAACCAGAAACCAGAAATATGACAAATGCACAAAAAATAAGACATCTATATGCTCGGGCAGGATTTGGTTTGAGTTTTAAGGAATGGCAGGATAAAAAGATGATGTCGATAGATGAGGCGGTGCGGGAATTGATGGAGGCTGCTCGCCAAGCGGATTTGTTGCCGCAGCATGCTTTGGTTCAAAAATTCCAGAATGCTTCTTCGATGAACCAAGGCATGAAGGAGAACCGTAAAAAAGCGGCTGATTTAAGGAAGCAAGGTCGCATGATTGTAGGGCAGTTGAATGCGGATTGGGTGAAGCGGATGGGGGATAAGAAGGAGTCGGCACTGCTAGAAAAAATGTGTTTGTTTTGGCATGGGCATTTTGCCTGTACGACTAAAAATCCTGTGATGGCGACCAATCAACTCAATGTGTTTCGGGCGCATGGATTGGGAACGTTCAAGGATTTGGTTTTGGCAGTAGCAAAGGATCCTTCAATGATTCGTTTTTTGAACAATCAGCAAAACCGAAAAAACAGCCCCAATGAAAATTTTACGAGGGAGTTGATGGAATTATTTACGATAGGACGGGGTAATTACAGCGAACAAGATGTCAAAGAAGGCGCACGAGCGTTTACGGGTTGGAGCTCTAATAGGAGGGGAGTGTTTGTCTTTAGAAAACGGCAGCACGATTACGGTCAGAAAACCTTCATGGGCAAGCGAGGAAACTGGGATGGAGAAGATATTATAGACATAATCTTAGAAAATCCTCGTGCTGCCGAGTTTATTACTAGGAAAATTTACCGCTACTTCGTCAACGATAAGCTTGATGAAAATAGGATACAGGAGTTGAGCCAAACATTCTATCAATCCAACTATGATATTGCTGCTTTGATGGAGCGTATTTTTAGGAGCGATTGGTTTTATGATAACAGCAATATCGGTGCTAAAATCAAATC
>JAHDBO010000252.1 GCA_020630355.1 Saprospiraceae bacterium | reverse complement strand
GCTGTAAAAATGATTTTCAATCAAATATCTAAATCATCTAAGTTGCGTAAAATTTAGAAAAGAAGACAGAGGCAAGCTCGCTTCTGTTGCGTTTTCACAATTTGAATTAAATACTAATTGCTAAAATCTATTGAGAATGTTAAATGCTACTTACTGGGAAAATCGTTATCAAGAGGATAACACGCCATGGGATGTTGGAGCTATTACGACTCCAATGAAAACTTATATCGACCAATTGGAAGATAAATCGTTAAAAATTTTGATTCCAGGTTGTGGGGGTGGACATGAAGCGATTTATTTATACGAAGCGGGTTTTCATAATGTCTTTGTTTGTGATTGGTCTGAGTCGGCATTGGGTGTCATTAGCGAAAGCTTACCAATTTTTCCGAAAGAACAATTGCGCTGTGCGGATTTTTTTGAATTGGAAGGACAGTACGATTTGATACTGGAACAGACTTTTTTCTGTGCGATTGAGCCTCGTTTACGTCCAGATTACGCAAAACAATGTTCGCAATTACTTCGGTCTGATGGAAAGTTGGCCGGTTTGCTTTTTGGGATAGAATTTCCGTTTGATGGGCCACCTTTTGGCGGAAGCCAAGAAGAGTATAAAACCTATTTTGAGCCTTTTTTTGAAATAGAAATCATGGAAACTGCTTATAATTCTATAGCTCCACGTATGGGGAATGAGTTGTTTGTTAAAATGGTGAAAATAGATGAAAATTGATAATTGTCATAAAAACATATATTTTAGTACGAAATTTGAAGTAGTAATAATTTTACCACCTTGTAGAGCACGCCTTAGATGATGATATTCGGATACAAACATGTTTTTCGAATTTTTAGTAATTGATTAAGTTCCTCCATTCATCCCAATCATGCGAATCATATACACGGTTTTAGTCTCTGTTTTTTTACTTGGAAGTATTGAGCTTTTTGCACAAGAATTTGATTATGTAAAAACAAATTCTGCTAGGCAGTCTTTGAGGATTGCTCAGGATTTTGTTAACCAAAAGGAGTATAGAAAAGCAAAGAAGCAACTACAATATACGATTAAGCGAAAAAAAGACTTTGCGGTCGCTTATCGGGAACTGGGCAAAATACACCTTGAACTAGACGAATATGCAGAGGCAGCCGAAGTATTTGAGGAGTGTTTTGATTTTAATCAAAAAATATCTAGGGCCGCTTATTTTGAGTGTGGGGAGGCTTTTTTTAAATCGAACGATATTCAAAAAGCGCTATACTATTATAAAAAATACAAGGAACTCAAGGGGGGGAAGTATACCAATAAGAAAAAGGAATCAGGCTTGGAATTGGATTATGACAAGCTACTGCCAGTGCGAGAGAGGAATTGTTACTTTATTTTGAATCTCGACACCGATACTGGTCCTTTTGCTTACGCCGAATCGCTCGGGGAAAGCATCAACACAGAAAAAGATGAATACTTGCCGACGGTGGTAGAAGCAGGGCAAAGATTGGTCTACACCCAACGTGCCAAAGGAAAGGACGAGGATATAATGGTAAGCACACTCAACGATAAGGCAACCTGGAAAAAAGGTCGGAAAATTGGTTATAAGATCAATACGGAGAACAACGAAGGAATGGCAAAATTTGCGACGCACGGCAAAACGTTTTACTACGCTGGTTGTGAGCGAGCGGATTCTGAAGGGGGCTGTGATATTTATGAGGCAGAATTGGTAGATGGAGAAGTATCACAGACCAATCGAATGGAGGGCCTGAATTCGGAGTATTGGGATTCACAGCCTTCGATTACTTGTAATGGGCGGTTTATGTATTTTGCCAGTAACCGACCAGGCGGGGTCGGGGGTTCGGATATCTGGATGAGCGAAATGCAAGCCAATGGCGAATGGGGGGCAGCGATTAATCTTGGAGAGGGGGTGAATACGACTTATGATGAGGAATCTCCTTTTATAGCGACGGATGGTCATACCTTGTATTTTAGTTCTAATGGGCATGACGGAATGGGAGACGGCGATTTTTTTATTAGTAGAAAAACGGAACAAGGAGTATGGACGAAAGCTCAAAATATGGGGGTGCCTTTCAATTCGCAATGTAAGGAGCTAGGCATATTTGTGCAGGGAGATGGCAAGACGGCTTATTTTGCCTCGAGTCGTTTTGGTGGAAGGGGAGGCTTGGATTTATATCGAACGGTACTGCCACCAGAGTTTCGTCCGACTGGGATGATGCCCGTTGAGGGAATGATTATAGACGCTAAAACACAAGAACCCATTTCAACAGAAATCACCATCATACGCAAAGGGCAGAAACAGGTGCTACAATCTGACGAAAAAGGATGGTTTTTTACCTGTTTGGTTGGGAATAAAGGCTACTCTTTCCAAGTAGAAGAGAGGGGGTATGAGCATTTTGTCTCAGCGGTATTTTTACCAGCTTCCAATAGCGAAGAGGCGACACCTGTTTTGATAAAATTGGAACGACCGAAGCCGAAGCCGAAGCCGAAACCAAAAATTCGACAGCAAGTAAGTGAGGTCAAAGTGGCTCCTTCCGAACAACGGACAATACGCGTCCTCGTTTATTTCGATTTTGATTCACACGAATTAAAATCTTTAGATAAGAAACGTTTGAACAACATCGTCCGATTATTGCAAAAAGAGCAAGGCTGGAAAGTGGTAGTGGTAGGTTACACGGATAATATTGGAAATGCAGAATACAATAAAAAACTATCTGAACGTCGTGCCAACTCTGTGGTCACCTATTTGAAAGGAGGCGGCGTCCAGATTGATAATATTATCAAAAAAGAAGGTAAGGGAGCTCTTGGCGATGAGCGGGACGATGCCCAAAAAAGGCTCAATCGAAGAGTTGAAGTTGTCCTGACAAAAATGTAACTATTTGGCGACTATCGCACGGTACTCTTCTTGGGTAAAGGACTTGCTACCGCCAATTTGGTACTCGATAATATAATCCAGTGCGATGCTTTCCCCTGTTTTGACATTGGATAAAACCTTGTTCATTTGAGGTGTCCAATTACCGTCTAAACTTTCAAGGACAACATCTTTTTCTCCTACGGTATGAGTCAGGGTTATTTTGGCAAGTTTGGCTGTCATGCCATTGACGCCACAGATGTCGGTGTTCTCAAATGTGCTTTGGGCAAATTTCTGAAGTTTCGTCGCTGGCAATATTTCTGCGATGTATTTTTCACAAAATAAATCAGAAATACTAGAAAATTTTTCTTTTACAATTTGAAACTTGAAACTGATAGGTAAGGTGAATCTTACTTTGACAAGTTTCCCTTTTTGTTTGCCCGGTCGCCAATAGGGCATTGCTTTTACTATTCGTAAGGCTTCCGCATCGAAAGAAGG
>JAHDBO010000251.1 GCA_020630355.1 Saprospiraceae bacterium | reverse complement strand
TTTAGTATTTAGATATTAGATTGAAAATCATTCTTTTATAGCCTACTGTTTTTGCCAAAATCGAAAATAAAATAATGTCTATTGAAAAGACTTTTTTGCATAGTATTTTCCCGTTCTAGAATTAAGGTTTTCATCGAAGTGCCTTTCTCAATTTGCTCTCTTCTTGAGCACTCAACTTGAATGCATCCGAAAAATCCTCAATACTGGGTCTTGCCAATATCATCATACCGAGACTGACCACAAACAACGGCAGTAATAAAGCGTTGCCCGTCAAAAAATAAACAAGAATTAGCATTAAGTTCCCCCCTTCAAGCATTGCCCATCTCAATATCTTTGTAGCTCGATACATTTCTAATTTACCAGCTAAATCCTCCTTCTGAGCGGTGACTCTTCTCTCCTCCAAGACCTTGTTGTAAAGCAATGGAGACAAGAACATCGTCCCCACAGACACAAAAACTGCAACGATTACTAAGACCAAGTCGTTTTTGGGAGCAGCATTATCTGATTGTATAAAAACCAGGATTAACGCAATAAGTATTTGCCCAATCACCAATGCGATATGGATAATTATAGCAGCTTGAAAATCTTTTTTCAAATCCATATTTATCTAGGTCTTAGATTGTGAAATATTTCAAAAACCTGAAAAGCAAGCAGCAAAATACAGCTTCGCAAAGGTTAATGCAAGCAACATTTCCGAAAGTCTATACGATATTAGAGTGGTGGAATCGTTTTTAAACAATAAATCAATGACTAAAAACGACGGTGGGCTGGTGGATTTCTATAAAATATCCTATTTTTGCAAACTTATGGTAAAAAAGCTATTTTTCCTCACATTGGTATTGTTTTCAATGGCTGCTTGTAAAACACAGCTAGAAAAGGTACGCACTTCCAACAATCCTGAGCTCCAGTTGTCTGAAGCTTATAAATATTATGAGGCAGAGGAGTACGCCAAAGCAAAATCTCTATTTGAGTTGGTAGTAGGGAGTTATATCGGTCGTCCTGAATCTGAAAAGATTTACTACACCTATGCCTACACCAGCTTCAAGTTAGGGCAATACGTCTCTTCTGCTTATTACTTCAAGCGATTTTCGGAGACCTTCCCGAACAGTGATTTAAGGGAGGACTCGGATTTTATGATTGCTTATTCGCATTATCAAATGTCCCCTTCTTTCCGCTTGGAGCAGGCAAGCACCAAAGATGCCATTGAAGCATTCCAGCTTTTTGCCAATACGCATCCTGATAGCAAGCGACTAGGCGAAGCCAATGATTTCATTGATGAGCTACGGCGTAAATTGGAAAAAAAGGCTTTCTACGAAGGTCGATTATATTATGATTTGGGAAATTATCAGTCTGCAACGATTTCATTCAAAAACTTGTTACAAGATTATCCCGAATCACCAGATGCGGAGGAAGTTCGGTTTTTAATTGCTAAATCTTCCTATCTCTTTGCTGAAAACAGTATTGCCTCCAAGCAAGAAGAACGATACAACACAACAGTAGAAGATGCGGAGCGATTTATCAGAAAATATAAGCAGAGCGATTTTTCTAAAGAAATAAATTCTATCAAAAAAGACGCTGAAAGCAAACTTAAAGAAATTAGAAATGAGTGATATTAAAAACAAAGCGCAAGGCATGGAGCCTAGCGCGACGCCAAGAGACATCAAAGCTTTCGTAAAAGACACTGGGAATATTTACGAAACTCTAACGATCATCTCCAAAAGAGCGAATCAATTGTCTTCCAAGATTAAAAGAGAGTTGAACAACAAGCTAGAGGAATTTGCATCTGGTACAGACAGCTTGGAGGAAATCCATGAAAACAAGGAACAGATTGAAATTTCTAAATTCTACGAGCGTCTGCCCAATCCATCTATTATCGCTACGGAGGAGTTCCTCTCGGAAGAATTGAACACACGCTACAAAGACAGCAACGCCGAGGACGAGCGTTTCTAACTGCTACAAACAATATGGATAGCCCACTGAAAAGTAAAAACATTCTTCTAGGTATCACTGGAAGTATCGCTGCTTACAAAACAGCTATCCTCACAAGATTATTGATAAAAGCCGGGGCATCCGTCCAAATATTGATGACGGATGCTGCCAAGGGCTTCATCAACCCCCTCACCCTCTCTACCCTTTCCAAAAACCCCGTTTACGACGGGGTACACTCTGAAGAAGGCTGGAACAATCATGTAGAACTTGGACTCCAAGCGGATGCCATGCTCATTGCACCTTGCACAGCGACGACCTTAGGCAAACTTGCCAATGGCATTGCCGACAATATGGTAGTGGCCTGCTATCTATCGGCGAGGTGTCCTGTCTTTTTTGCCCCTGCGATGGATTTGGATATGTGGACACATCCGTCCACACAAAGCAACGTGCAACGCTTGCAAAGCTATGGCAATCGACTGATTCCAGTAGAACATGGAGAACTGGCTTCTGGTTTGGTCGGTGCTGGTCGGATGGCAGAACCAGAAAATATTGTGGCTTTTCTAGAACAGCATTTTCATGCAAAAGAAGATTTGCAAGGAAAAACAATCCTAGTCACTGCTGGTCCTACGCATGAAGCTATAGACCCCGTTCGTTTCCTAGGGAATCGCTCTACGGGTAAAATGGGTGTTGCCATTGCAGAAGAGTTGGCTCAGCGAGGAGCGACCGTGCATCTAGTACTTGGGCCTTCCAATCTAAAGCCTACTCATACTAACATCAACTGCGTTCGAGTCACTTCCGCGCAAGAAATGTACGAAGCTTCTAGTCAATTGTATCCCAACTGTGAAGCAGGTATTTTAGCGGCGGCCGTAGCAGATTATCGTCCACGGGTTGTAGCGGACAAAAAAATAAAAAAGAAAGCAGGCGATATGCATATTGAATTGGAACGCACCCCCGATATTGCTGCTGCGCTCGGAAAAACAAAAAAAGAAGGGCAGTTGCTCGTCGGTTTCGCACTGGAAACCAACAATGAACTCGAAAATGCCAAGGGTAAACTAGAGCGGAAAAACTTTGATTTCATTGTTTTAAATTCCCTTAACGACAAAGGAGCTGGGTTCAAACACGATACCAATAAAGTCAGCTTGATTTACAAAGACAATAAAGTCCAGCATTTTGAGTTAAAAACTAAAGCAGCGGTTGCCGTGGACATCGTTGATGCTTTGGCAGTGTTTTTGAACAAATCAATAGATATTAGTAGATAATGTAAATTGTATAAAATTAAACACAATCTAGCCCATCCTTTTAACGATGGGCGTTCAAATCAAAAACAACGTGAATCGTTTTAACGATTTTACCGCCAAAACGGTTAAAACCGTTCAAAAATGTGCTATTTTCCCTTTCCTACCGTT
>JAHDBO010000250.1 GCA_020630355.1 Saprospiraceae bacterium | reverse complement strand
TACTACTGTTGCCAAAAACGAATATTGTCTATTTCAAGTTGCGTAAAACCTACTAGAATAGCGCTTGCCCATACAAGCAGGATGAGAGATTTTTGAGTTAAAATCCTCCGTTACAAGGGGTTTCATCATAATCTGTCTTCTCACTTCTCTTTTCTGTCTTCAAATCTAAGTTTTACGCAACTTAGATGGCCTAGTATTCTTATTTTTGCGTAAGCAAATAGCTCCTCTAAATTATGGAAAAAACGACGGAACTCGTAACAGTACACGTTCAAGACCTAGGAAACATTTCCTACAAAAAAGCTTGGGACTATCAGCAGCAACTGATGAATGACGCCATTGCCATCAAAAGGCACAACTGGAAAATGGAAGCACAAGAGCAACACCTGGCCCAAAAACACCATTTTTTGTACTGCGAGCACCCCCCAGTTTACACACTTGGGCGGAGCGGCTCGATGGAACACCTTTTACTCAATGAAACGCAATTACGGGAAAAAGAAATTGAGTTCTACAAAATCAATCGTGGTGGAGACATCACCTATCATGGTCCTGGACAAATTGTAGGGTATCCTATTTTTGACCTTGATTTTTTCTTTACGGACATTCATAAATACATTCGGTTTTTGGAAGAGGGCGTTATCCGAACGCTCGCAAAATACGGCATTGAAGGGACAAGGATAGAAGGGCTTTCGGGAGTTTGGCTAATGCCCAAAGATGGAAAGCCCAAGCGCAAAATCTGTGCTATCGGCGTGCATCTCAGTCGCTGGGTCACCTTACATGGTTTTGCTTTTAATGTAAATACGGATTTAAACTATTTTAAAAATATCATCCCCTGTGGTATCGTTGATAAAGACAAAGACGTCACTTCAATGGAGCAAGAACTAGGAGCACCTCAGAATATGGAAACAATTAAAACGGAATTGCTGAACCATTATGCCGATTTATTTCGTTTTAAAATCGTAAAAAACACTTAATGAAAAAAGATATACCCAATCACAAATTAGTAGATGCCGCAATGGCAATCGTACCAAGAACAAATCCAATAGAAGGAGAAGAAGAATTATGGGACGTTCACTTTCTCAACCTGAAAGAAGAAAGTATACAAAATGTATTGATTTCGTCTTATGGCTTTGGCACTATTGATGAGAAAGAAGTAAAAACCACCAAATTGAGACATTTCTTTGAGGAGGTCGGTGGTATGCAATGGATAAAAATAGAACCCATTTCCACAAGAGTCTTTGACTTGACGAATGAATTCTGGGTCAGCTATCAGTACAATGGCTACATGTATGACAAAAAATATATTTTTGTACGGGGGAGTATCAGCGATATGAACTTCACAACCATTCCTTTTTTGAACAAGTCTGGTGTGATGATTCGATAAGCGGCATTAAATAGATTTTATTCTAAAATCAGATATTAGTAATTAGTCTTTAGATATTAGATTGAAAATCATTCTTTTATAGCCTAATGTTTTTACCAAAATCGAAAATAGAATAATGTCTAATGAGTAGAAAAATAGCTATATCAGATATTCATGGATGTTTGCAAACCTTTAAATGTCTTGTCGAAATAAAAATTAAATTACAGGTACAGGACGAGCTGTATCTCCTAGGAGATTATATTGATAGGGGCCCTGATTCTAAGGGTGTGATTGATTATATTTTCCACTTGCGTGAAACAGGTTTTCAAGTGCATTGTTTATTGGGCAATCACGAGCAGATGATGATGGATGGGGTCGAATCTATTTCCAGTTTCTCTTTTTGGAGAAAAAATGGAGGCAAACAGACCCTAGACAGTTTCAATGCGCTCGACCTAGAAGGGGATGCCATTCCTAAACGGCACTGGGCATTTATGCTAGACTGCCAGCACTATATAGAAGTAGATAATTACATTTTAGTGCATGGCGGACTCAATTTCAAAAAAGCAGACCCTTTTTCAGACACTACCAGTATGCTCTGGGAACGAAATTGGTATCATCGCATCAATAAGAATTGGCTTAGGGGCAGAATTATCGTTCACGGACATACGCCTATCAGCAAAAAAAACATTATCCAGCAATTTGACTCTATTGATAGCAATCAGTACTTAGATATTGACGCGGGTTGTTTCCGAAAAGGACAACACGGTTTTGGGCATCTCTGTGCCTTTGACATGACCAATAAAACCCTCCATTTTCAACCGAATGTCGATGCAGTCGATTGGAGATAATATGGATGATGGATGAATTTTGATAAAAAGCAGTAAAAAATATTTTACGAGAATAAAGCATCCAATGCTCCTAGAAATTCTATATGAAGATGAACACCTAATAGCGGTCAACAAACCACATGGCCTGCTCGTACATCGCACCAAGATAGCTAAGGAAGCTACAGCGTTTGCGCTGCAACTGCTTCGTGACCAAATCGGGCAAATGGTTTATCCTTGCCATCGCTTAGATAGAAAAACGGCTGGTGTTTTGCTGTTTGCAAAAGATAGCGCATATAATAAAATCATGCAACAATTATTTAGGGAGCAAAAGGTAAAAAAAGCGTACAAAGCCATCGTCCGAGGATATATCGAACAAGAGGGCAAGATAGATTATGCTTTAAAAGTAGATGATAAAATCCAAGAAGCCATCACGCACTATAAATGCCTAGAACAATTTGAACTGGAACTTCCCCAATCAGCAGGACAGCCTTTCGGCAAATATAAAACAGCTAGGTACAGTCTCGTGGAACTTCGACCTGAAACGGGACGTTTTCACCAATTGCGAAAGCATACCGCTCATATATTTCACCCAATTCTAGGCGACCGTCCGCATGGCTGCAATAAGCAAAACCGCTTTTGGAAGCATTTCTATCAATTGGACGAAATGATGTTGCATGCCGAAAGCCTCTCTTTCCAATTGCCAAATGGGAAATCGATTCACATCAAAGCAGATTATAGTCCTGCATTTTATCGTTGTTTGCATATTCTAGAAGGATAGATAGGTTTGAAAGCTCAAATGTCCGCAGGATTACTTCCATTTGTGTTATTTTATTCTAGTTTTAATCCTTACATTGCGTGAAGCAAAATTACAATCTCAATGGGCAAAAGTTATTTTGATCAAGATGATTTGAAAAAATTCGGGGACATTACCGAATTTCAGGAAACAATGGGCAAAAAATTCTTCGACTATTACGGAGAGGTTTTCAAAGAAGGGGCGTTAACAGTACGGGAAAAGTCACTTATAGCCTTAGCTGTCGCCCATGCCTTACAGTGTCCCTACTGCATCGACGCCTACTCTTCAAGCTGTCTATCCAATGGTTCGGATGAAGAACAGATGATGGAAGCGGTTCATGTAGCAGCAGCTATCCGCAGCGGCACAACGCTCGTCTATGGTGTACAGATGATGAACCACGTCAACAAGAAGACGATGTAAACAAGTTTTA
>JAHDBO010000249.1:2157-3411 GCA_020630355.1 Saprospiraceae bacterium | reverse complement strand
TGTAGCAAAACTAACCCATAAAATATAAGGGATCATCAAATAGGCGGCTAGTTTCCTCACCCTATAAAAATTGATAATACACAGTAAAATAACAGACCACAATACCACAATCTCTATCGATGCCCAGCCAGGACTTTGCCATCCAAAAAACACCCAAGACCAAAGCGCATTCAAAGCTAACTGCGCAAAAAATAAGCCCATACTAACTTTTACACCAAATTTATTATCTCCTTCTTTCCATACCAAGTAAGCTGCAATCCCCATCATCGTAAACAATACCGACCAAACAGGCCCAAATAACCAGTTGGGTGGATTGAAGCTCGGCTTGTTGAGCGTCAGATACCAATCAGACAAGGATAAAGCGGTAGCATAACCGCCAATCGCAGCGGCAGCAAAAGAAGCCAACAAACAAATGATTAATTTGAGGTAATTAGGCATTAAAAAGTACTTTTTTACGTTATTTTTGAGAGTGGCAATTTAAAATGCTTTTCTATATTCCTCCTTATTTTGCCCATCCAAAAAAGTATGAATCAATAAATCTGATGTTAAAGCTTCTTCCTCAACTATTCCGTTTCACAGCCTATTTTTGCATATTGAGTGCAGTCATCTTCCTTGCCGTCATCGCCAATGATGCCTATATCAAAAAGCAAACCACCGATGCTGTTTTTAACCAAGCCTCTAAACTCCCCGACAACAAGGTCGGCTTATTGCTAGGGACAAGTAAATTCCTTAAAAGTGGTTATGTCAATTTATACTATAAATACAGGATAGATGCCACTGTAGCCCTTTACCAATCCTGCAAAATTGAACATATCCTCATCAGTGGCGACAACTCCACGACCACTTATGATGAACCAACCACTATGAAAAACGATTTAATTAAACGAGGCATCCCTGCTAGTAAAATCCATCTGGATTATGCAGGATTCAGGACGCTTGATTCGGTGCTCAGGATGAAGAAAGTATTCGGCGAAAGCCAAGCAACGGTCATTTCTCAACCTTTTCACAATGAACGAGCGGTCTATATCGCCCAACAAAACGACATCAACTTAGTCGCTTACAATGCAAAAGATGTCTCTTTTCGATACGGAAAAAGGATTGTACTCAGAGAGAAACTCGCACGGGTGAAAATGCAGTTGGATTTGCTTTTTGGCGTCCAGCCCAAATTTCTAGGCAAAAGAATCGTTATCGGGTAATAAAATCAACAACAAGGCATAGCTTTTGAGCAATATTTCGAGTATGTTTGATGAAAAT
>JAHDBO010000249.1:0-2057 GCA_020630355.1 Saprospiraceae bacterium | reverse complement strand
TGTTTGTTGGCTGGCTTGGGCTATGCCTTGGCACTCTATTTTAGAGACCAGCGGTTTAGAGAACGCTCCAAGCAACTCAATTGGATATTTGGGATTTTGCGTTTCTTGACCGTGAGCTTATTGAGTATGTTGCTCCTGTCCCCTTTGCTCAAATCGCTCATCAACGAGACGAAAAAACCCGTCCTCATTTTGGCGCAAGACCAATCCGAATCCATCCTAGCAGAGATGAGTGCTACGGATTCGACCACTTACGTGGAAAAAATGACGGCACTCAAGCAGGAACTAGGAGAAAAATACGACTTGAAAGATTATGCTTTTGGTGAAAAAGTGCGAGAAGGGATTGATTTTGAATTCAAGGATAAAGTCAGTAATATCTCGGAGATGATGAGCGAGATTTATGATTTGTATGCCAATCAAAACCTAGGAGCAGTGGTCTTGGCAACGGATGGCATCTTCAATGAAGGCAGCAATCCGATTTATTCGGGCACAAAGCTGAATGCCCCCATTTTTGCCGTCGCACTAGGCGATACGACGCCTAATAAAGACTTAATTGTGAAGCGGGTTTTTCATAATAAAATTGCCTATTTATCCGATCAATTCAGCATCCAAGTAGACATAGATGCACAGAATTGTGCAGGCAGTAGTACCGTCCTCAATGTCTCAAGAGTAGAAAATGATGGCAAATTGACCAAGCTCAAACAAGTGCCCATTTCCATCAATAAAAACTCTTTTTTCAGTACCCAGGAAATCATTTTGGATGCGGACCGAGCAGGCGTCAATCGTTATAAAATCAGCCTCAATTCCGTCAAAGGAGAAGAAAACCGTAGCAATAACGCTCGGGATATTTTTGTGGATGTCCTAGATGCAAGGCAGAAAATCCTCTTGCTCGCCAATGCGCCTCACCCCGACTTATCGGCTATCAAAAGTATTCTTTCTAATAATAAAAACTATCAAATCACAACGGCTTACATCGACCGTATGCGAGAAAATGTAGCGAGTTACGATTTTGTGATTTTGCATCAATTGCCTTCTGGTAAAAATGATGCTTCAAATGTATTGCAGACTATCAAAAACCGCAAGATTCCTAGGCTGTTCATTGTCGGCTCGCAGTCTAATTTGGCGAAAGCCAGCCAAGCACAGTCCCTTGTAAAAATATCGGGCAGCACTGCCAATTCCAATGATGTGCAAGCCAATTTGGATGCCAATTTCTCCTTGTTTACGCTAAGTGATGAGCTCAAAAGTAAATTGTCTCGATTCGCTCCTTTGACTGCCCCTTTCGGGGAATTTGAAGCAGCTCCGACTGCACAGGTTTTGCTTTATCAAAAAATCGGCTCAGTAGATACCAAATACCCTTTATTAGCCATTGGAGAAGAGGCAGGCACAAAGGTTGGAGTGCTTGCTGCGGAAGGCATTTGGAAGTGGAAAATCTTTGATTATTTACAGCATCAAAATCACGACATCGTCGATGAATTGCTTTCTAAAACGATGACTTACCTGACACTCAAAGAAGACAAACGTAAATTCCGTGTCAGCGTCAATAAGAATATTTTCAAAGAAAATGAGGCAATTTTCTTCGATGCTGAACTCTATAATGAAAGCTACGAAGCCATTAATGAACCCGATGCTTCGCTTACGATTACCGATAGCCAAGGCAAGGAATTTCCCTTCACCTTCAACAAGGTCGGCAAAGCTTACAACCTCAATGCAGGCATATTCCCTGAAGGGAATTACCGCTACAAAGGCACGGTCAATAGCAATGGGCAACAACTGACTAGCGAAGGGCGTTTCTCCGTGCGTCCTATTCAATTGGAAAAATTTGAAACCACTGCCAATCACAGCATCCTTCGGGTCTTGTCCAAGCAATTTGGTGGGGAGATGCTTTATCCCAATCAACTCGACTCCCTCCCTGCCCTACTCGCTCAAAAGGACTCCGTCAAACCCGTGATGTATAGCACCATGAGCACCCGTTCGGTCATCAATTTGCGCTGGATATTCTTCTTGTTGCTAGGTTTATTGAGTTTAGAATGGTTTGGTCGGAAATATTTTGGGGGATATTA
>JAHDBO010000248.1 GCA_020630355.1 Saprospiraceae bacterium | reverse complement strand
TCTCTAAAAGTAGAGAGGAAGCCATTAGGCTAGGACAGGATTATATCGGGACAGAGCACTTGCTTTTGGGAATGATACGCAAGCCTGAAAGCTTAGCGGTTCGTGTATTAAGTTCACTTGATGTTGACTCGCGTGAACTGACCCAGACTATTGAAGAGTCCATTCAAAGGAGAAAAACTATCAAAGCAAGAATCAACATAGGAGACTTGCCTTTGGATAAGCCTGCCGAAAAAGTTTTAAAAGTCACTTTCCTTGAAGCAAAAATGCTCAAAAGTGATGAAATTTCTACGGAGCACCTCATGCTATCTATCTTGAAACACGGGGACAATCTGGCATCTAGGATATTGAACGAGTTTGAGGTCGATTACGATGCTTATCGCAGTGAGCTAGAGTACGTCAGTCAAGAAAGCGAAGAATACCCTGATGTGAGCAACCAAGCGCACGAAGATGAGCCATTTGAAGAAGAGCAAGAAGGGCGTTTTCAACAACAGCGTAAAGGTAACTCCAAATCTCGTACGCCTGTTTTGGATAACTTTGGACGAGATATCACCAAGTTGGCGGAAGAAGGTAAACTTGACCCCATCATTGGTCGTGAAAACGAAATCGAACGGGTCTCTCAGATATTGAGCCGCCGTAAGAAAAACAATCCAATTTTGATTGGTGAGCCTGGCGTTGGTAAGACCGCCATCGTGGAGGGCTTGGCCTTGCGTATACAACAGAAGAAAGTTTCTAGAACGCTTTTCAACAAACGTCTGGTCATGTTGGACTTGGCAGCTTTGGTGGCTGGTACAAAATACCGTGGCCAATTCGAGGAGCGCATGAAAGCCATCATGAATGAATTGGAAAAATCACGGGACGTGATTTTGTTTATTGATGAAATACATACCATCGTCGGTGCGGGTGGTGCGACGGGTTCTTTGGATGCATCCAATATTTTCAAACCTGCTTTAGCTAGAGGGGAATTGCAATGTATTGGTGCTTCTACCCTAGATGAGTACCGCCAACATATTGAGAAAGATGGTGCTTTGGATAGACGTTTCCAAAAAGTAGTGGTTGACCCACCAACGATGGAAGAAGCAATCCATATTTTACAAAATATCAAACCAAAATACGAGGAATTCCACCACGTAGAATATACAGACGATGCCGTGGAAGCTTGTGTGAAGCTATCCGACCGATACATTTCTGACCGCTTCCTTCCTGATAAAGCGATTGATGTCTTGGATGAGGTTGGAGCTAGGGTTCACTTGAAGAACATCCATGTTCCTAAGCATATTGTCGACCTTGAGAAGAAGATTGAAGAATTCAAAGAATTGAAAAACCAATCTGTCAAGAATCAACAGTACGAGCGTGCAGCAGATTTGAGAGATGAGGAAGCCAAACTGACGCGTCAATTAGAATTTGCAAAAGTCGAATGGGAAGAGGAATCTAAGACGAAGCGCTACCCTGTCGATGAAGAGGACATTGCAGAAGTGGTCTCTATGATGACGGGGATACCTGTACGTCGTGTCGCACAAAGCGAAAGTGCCAAGCTCGTCCACATGACCGATGATTTGCAAAAAGCCATCATCGGCCAAGATGAAGCCATCGTCAAAGTAACCAAAGCCATCCAAAGAAACCGTGTTGGTCTAAAAGATCCGTCTAAGCCAATCGGTTCCTTCATTTTCCTAGGGCCAACTGGGGTCGGTAAAACAGAATTGGCGAAAGCCTTAGCCAGATATATGTTCGACTCAGAAGATGCGCTCATCCGTATCGACATGAGTGAATACATGGAGAAATTCTCTGTTTCACGTTTAATCGGTGCGCCTCCAGGCTACGTTGGTTATGAAGAAGGAGGACAATTGACCGAAAAAGTGCGTCGCAAGCCTTATTCTGTTATTCTACTGGATGAGATAGAAAAGGCACACCCCGATGTGTACAATATCTTACTGCAAGTTTTGGATGATGGTCAGTTAACGGATGGTCTTGGCAGACGAGTGGATTTCAAAAATACGCTCATCATCATGACTTCTAATATTGGTGTTCGCAAATTGAAAGATTTCGGTCAGGGAGTTGGTTTTGCGACCAAAGCTAGAAAAGAACAGGCGGATAATGACTCTAAGAGCGTGATTCAAAATGCGCTAAAACGGACTTTCTCTCCTGAATTCTTAAATAGAGTCGACGACGTTGTTGTATTCAACAGCCTAGGGAAAGATGAGATTTTCAGAATCATCGACATTACCTTGAAAGATCTGTACAAGCGTCTGGAAGACATGGGCTATACGCTGCAATTGACTGAAAAAGCAAAGGATTTTGTTGCTGAAAAAGGCTTTGACCCACAGTATGGCGCAAGACCACTCAACAGAGCCATTCAAAAATACATCGAAGACCCGCTCGCTGAATATATCTTAGGCAAAAATCCATCTGAAGGGGCAGTATTTGAAGCCATCATGAATTCGGATGAAACAGGTCTATTGATTACAGCAGTAGAAGCCGCTTCGACCGAAGAGGACAAGTAATTTTACTTATAAATAAGATGGGCACGCTAGATGGTATTATCCTCTAGCGTGTTTTTTATAAAATAAAACAGCCCATTTCGTTTTAATCCATTAAAAAACCCCATATTTGTTAAGAACTTCCTTATTTTTGGAACTTTCTACATTTATGATACATTCTATTTATAGTTTGAAACAATTTAGGTGTTTCTTCAGTACATAAAAAAGAAGCTGTTCAAACAAAACAAAGCTGAAAAGCTATTTTATTTTTTAATTAAATTGATTTTATATTGGCGAGACGGTTTAAAAGGCCTCAAAGAGTAGAGCGAGGCCCAGAACACAGAATTAACGATTATATTCGTATCCCTGAGGTGCGATTGGTTGGTGACAACTTAGAAGAAATTAGCGAAGCAGCTGGCGAGAAGATTGAGTCCGGTGTCTACCCGACAAAACTGGTCAAAAAATGGGCTTATTCAATGGAATTGGATTTGGTAGAGATTTCTCCTAAAGCCAAGCCACCCGTAGTTAGAATTATCAACTACAAGAAATTTCTTTATCAAAAGAAGAAAAAAGAAAAAGAGCTCAAAGCCAAAACTGCTAAGACGGTCATCAAAGAAATCCGTTTCGGTCCCAATACGGATGACCACGATTTTGAATTCAAATTGAAGCATGCAAAGAAATTCTTAGAGGAAGGAGCTAAAGTTAAAGCATTTGTACAGTTTAGAGGCCGTGCTATTGTATTTAAAGAAAGAGGTAAACTACTCTTGCTTCGTTTCTTAAATGAATTGGAGGAACTTGGTACAGCAGAAAATCTACCAAAAATGGAAGGTAGGAGAATGTTTGTATTCATAGCGCCTAAGAAGAAAAAATAAAGTATAACTACTTCAAAATATCTTAGCCCCTGCTAGTTTCTACTGGTGGGGGCTTTTTTGGTAGTCGGTAGTC
>JAHDBO010000247.1 GCA_020630355.1 Saprospiraceae bacterium | reverse complement strand
AAATTAAAATCAATCTGCTTATTCTTGAGTTTATTTGTCCTTGTTTCTTGTTCGCCCGACACCCCATCTTCCGACCTCTCCATTCAAGACAATCAATTAGGGTTCCTAGTAGAAGGCAATCAAAAAACCATCGATCAGCCGCTCATCCAAATTATCGAAAGAGAGGATAGACCTTATCAATCCTTGAGCATCAAATCTTCGAGCGGTTCTACGGATATATTATTGAACATCAATTATGCAAAAGGCATGAACCCTGTGGGCATTCACTTATTGGACAGTCCCGATATAGGCGATATTCCATATTCTAAAAACAAGGTATTGATTTATGAAAAAAAAGTCAGTATGCTCAATGCCTTCAATTCCGCTTCCTGTAAAAAGAGGTCGGGTTTCATCGAAATCACCAAATTTGATGAGGAGCAAAAATTGATTTCAGGCAAATTCAATGCAAAGGTCTGCTCGGCTGGTGGTGTGGGCTTGTCTGGACATAAAGAAATCCCAAATGGGGTATTTCAAAATATCCCCTTCGAGGTTTTCAAAACAAAAAAGGCTTCTTCTAAATAAGAAGAAGCCATAAAGGTGGTTAAAAATTATTCTATCACTACTATCTAAAGGGGGGGGATTATAAGCTGATAGAACTTGCCTTTACTGGGATTCCAATAAGAAAGTCTTAGAAAAAACAGACTCTCCACCTAATACTTTTATGATATATGCGCCTTCTGGCAAATGAGTTAAATCCAAGGCTATGGCGCCTTGGGTTTGGCGGTTGCCCAAGCTTTGGTTCCATACCCTAGCACCTTTAAAATCCAGTACTTCTACGAGGATTTTGTCCGCATCGAAAACGGGAAGTTCGATGAATATTTTCCCTTTAGCTGGATTGGGATATAAAGACATTTCCTTTCTATCCAAATACACCTCTTTGATGGCACTATATTCAAAACTACCATCCAAATCGACCAATTTCAATCTGTAATAACTCGTACCGGTAAGAGGCTGCTCATCGGTATAGGCATAATTCAAAACGGAAGCTGCTCCCGTTCCTTTGCCCAATTGTTTTCCCAAATATTCGAATCGCTGTGCTTCGCCGCCTCTTTCTATTTCAAAATGACTGAAGTTGTTTTCACTTGCTGTTTTCCAAGTTAAATCTACAGTCCTATCATCTCTAATCGCTTCAAAAGACAACAGTTCCACTGGTAAAGCGCTGAAGCAATTATTGGTTTCATCGATGACGACCGATGTAAATACGCCTGTACTTAGGTTGAAATAGCTGCCAGTCGGAGTTGCCTGTAATTTCAAGGCCCTGACCATGTATTCGTAGGCGCCATCTTCTTCCATGCAGGGGTCTGTAAATGAAGTGGAAGCGACCGCTTGGGCCGTCAAACGAATGAAATCCCCTCCATTACTCGAACGATAGATATGATAACCAATCACATCCGCATCGGAAGAGGCTTCCCACGACAGTTCCACATCTCCTGCACTAACTACATTTGAAGCATTTTTAGGCGTATCTATATAATGCATTCTTAAAGTGGGGTCTCCCATCAAGCTCATGTGTACCATCCTTGCATAATATCCTGCTGGCTCGTACTGATAATCCGTATTGTTTTGTGATAGTCGGATGCTATGCCCGATGTGTTTGCCCATGCCCATGTGGTGGAAATAATAATTGGGCAAACCAACCCAAGTGCTCGTCAGTATATCACCAGAGGCAATGGCAGCCCTCAATAGATTGTCCGAGGTGTTCCATTCTCCAAAATAACTGCCCAACAACATCGTAAAAATCCCTTTTGGGGATTCGTTCGCATAGTCTTGAGTACTAATGACACCATTCGCACTCGAATAACTGCCACCACCACTTCCATAAGAAAACAAGTGGCTCTTGGTCTGTAAACAAGTTAAATAATCCTGAGCATCTACATTATCTTTACCAACTAAGGCCGAATATCCTTTCCAAGCAGAATTGCTAAAATCAAAACTGGTGAAATTGTCATCAACGACCGCCTTTGCTTCTGCCGTGATTTGTCCTGTTTTGAACAAATGAGATTTATCTAAGTAGTACCTCAATAAATCTTCTTCGCTTTCGGCGAAAGCCGGCAAATCCCGCATATCCACCCTTCCTATTTCCAACTCGATATTGGAAGGAAAATAACTATGGTCGTATTTGCCATCAAAAGGAACATTGTGATTCCGAGGGTGTGTAGCTCCTGTTGAGTTGGTACTATTGTCGCCCCAAGTGAAATTTATATCTCCATAAAACCCATCCGTAGGCCAAGCGCCCAAGTGGTCGAAATGTCCATCTGGTGCAATAGCCCCTGAGTAGGGTACTGGAATTTGACCCAGCAAATACAGGGATGTTAAATCAGCATGAGTATTATGGACGCCTTGTACGATGGACTTGACAGAAGCAGGACTGGCGTTCCTATCGACATATTCTATGTTTACCTGCCAGCCATCGCCAACTAAGTCTTTCTTCAATCGCTCTATTTCAAAACTCAAGGTATTTTGAAAATGATTATCAATCAGCAATAAGATTCTTCCTCTAGATTCTACCATTGGTAACTGGCCGCTTGCATTGATGTAACCAAAAGCTTCCTTGGTATTGGCTAGGCGATTGCACTTGATTTTATACTCGTACGAAATACCGGGGGAAACATTCGTATCCAAGAAATTCAAAGTACTAGGGGATAAATAGGTAGCGAGCGTCGACCAGTTGTTTGTCCCTTCTACTTTTCGATATACATTATAGTTGTCAGCATCGGCCACCGCATTCCATTGTACATCTATAGCATTCCCGTTTTGATCTACAACAGCGGATATTTGCACCGAGCTGTTAATGCCTGGGGTTTGGGCATAAGCGAAGGTAACTGATAAAATAAATAAGAGCGTAGCAGTAAAATTCGTCTTCATGATTCAGGGTTTTTGGCACAGTTATTGATGCACCATAGTTAGTTGTTATTGTTTTATGTGAGGGTCTGAACCAGGACTTTCAAGCAATCATTTTAGGGGGTATAAACAATTGAGACAGGCGTCCAAGACTGTCTTGATAAGAGTGTAAAACGGTGTTTGTTCTTAAACCTGAACGGATGCTAATTTAGACATTGTTTGCTACTTATTTTAATATCGAAATATTTTTTTCGTATAACCAAATGGTATAAGTACTTTTTTGTGACATTGTTATAAACGGTTTAGCTATCGTTATAAATCTCACTTAATCATAGATTTACATACATAGCAAGAAGAAAGCCATTCACATAAGTCATGTGAATGGCTTTCTTCTTTTTTATACTTTGTCATAGTTAGTCCTGAGACTTGTTTTTCAGATTATCTAAAAATTTCATCAATTCTATTTCGTCATAAAAAAGCACTTCCCTTGCTTTACTGCCTTCGCTGGGGCCAACAATACCCAATGCTTCCATCTGATCCAT
>JAHDBO010000246.1 GCA_020630355.1 Saprospiraceae bacterium | reverse complement strand
CACGAATGGTGTTTTCACCTTCGTTTAAGTTGATATTTGCCGTAAGGCGACCATTACTATAATCAAAACTACTCTGGTTTCTTCCGTTGACAGTAAGAACAATATCATTACTGCTCGAAACATTACGGATTGTCGCTTCTAGATTCAGCCTATCGTCCGTTGTGTTGGTCGGACTGTTGTTGGGTTTGGTGATGGTGACTGAAGGCTGATTAGCAGGCTGGTCGTACCGAATGGTTACCTCATCAGAATCACTTCCAGCCTCGTTGCTTGCTGTGAGCACGATCTTGTTGTTGCCAGGCTGAAGTTCTAGTCGGCTTGTAAGGGCATCCTGCTGTGCATCAAACTGGAAGTTACCCTGTGTTTCTCCATTTAATGTCAATCGGATATCTCGACTTCTAAGGGCATTTTTGACCAAAGCCTCCATATTGTAAGTACCATCCTTGACGGTTTTGAAACCGCTCGGATTGGTAATATCTACCACAGGGCGCTGCGGACGCTCGTAGTAAATCGTAATCGTTTCTTGGTCTTCGCCAGATGGGTTGCTGGCATAAATAACTATCGTGTTTTTCCCTTCTCTCAATTGGACATTACTCGTGAAAATCTCCCGATTAGGAGTAAAGGTAAAAGAACGGGAGTTGTTGCCATTGACCGTGTAACGGACATCAGCGATACTGCTTACATTTTCTATGGTTGCTCTGACGTATAAATCTGGTCTGTCCGTTGTGTACGGATTGATGCCTGGTTCTACTACCGTAATGATTGGTGGGTCTATTCTACGTTCTTTTCTATCTAAAATGAATTTTAAATTGAGGTTGGTATAATGATGAATGTCATTAGCGACATCCAGCTCATTCGCAGCTGTCCACTGCTGACCGTCTAGGACATCGCTCATTGCCCAGGTGTACTTATGCCCAATACCGAAAGCAAATTTAGGCGTCAACCAATACCCGAACTCAAAACCGATGGCAGGCATAAAACCAACATTGCCATTGTCATCGTTTCCATCCCCAGTAGTTTCATAGGTGCCATCGTAGACACTGTTCACATCACCGCCACTAGCAGCGATTTGAGCATATTGGCTAGCGTATAAGGCATCGCCCTCGCCAGCTTGATTGATACTGGCTTTGTACCAATCAATGCCAATACCACCATAAAGTGCTAAGTGTATATTTTTTTCCCTTCGCAGTTTCTCAAAATTGAGGACACCTTCCAGTGCCAGCTCAAACTTTTCGGTACGATGGTTATTGAACACCAAACCACCATTATTGACATAGTTTAAAATAGGCTCACCAGCGTTGCCTCGGTCGGTTCCGTTTAGCGCCTCATTGTTTAAAATACCCGAAAAAGCCTCATCATCTTGACCATAAGAGAGGTCATACAACAACCTGCCACGTAGGTCAAAAGATAAACTAGAAGTAGGGCTATAGTAGAGGTTTTTTCCTAATGTGAGACCCGCTCCCCAACCATCAAAATTGATTTTTACGTCACTGGATTGGTACGCTAAACCTGCATTTAGTCCGAGTATCCAATAACCAGGTTTCTTAGCATCATAGTTATTGTTGTTGTAGTTCTGTGCTAGAGCATTGCTTAAAAAAGCCAGCATGACCAGAAAGGTCAGTAGAGATTTTAGTTGATTCATGTAAATTGGCTTGTAAAGATTTTTTGAATATGTCCGACTATTTAAACCGTGTTAAACCACAATATACATAAGAATTTTGCGATGACTAAAAAGAAGCCTTAAAGAACGTATTGCTTATTTAAGAATATGTAATAGTATTCATTATATGGATTTTGAAAATCAGGATGCCTTAAAGGTTTGATTATTATCGAATTGAAGCTCGTTTGCCAATAAAAAGCCATAAAAAGGAAGGATAAGGAATTTTGAAACATGTTAAATATTCAATTCCAAACACGTGATTTTTAACGAAACATTAGCTTTGAATTAGAAGACCTTAAAGGAGCTTTTACAGGATGTGTTCTCTTTTTTAGCACCTTTTCCATCCATCTTTTTAAGAAAAGTTGTGTAAATTAGAAGCTTTTAAAATCCAAAAACGAAATCAATCCAATGAAAAATGTATTAGTAACAGGCTGCTCTTCTGGAATCGGAAAAGCCATTGTAAAATACCTTATTGAAAAAGGCTTTTTTGTTTTTGGTTCGGTTCGAAAAGCATCAGATGCCCAGCAATTGGAAGCGGAGTTCGGTACAAAGCAATTTCAAGCCTTGCTATTTGATGTGGTGGATGGGGAAGCCATTGAAAAAGCCGTCAAAATTGTAGCGGATAAAGTGGGGAAAGCAGGGTTGGCCGGACTCGTCAACAATGCAGGGATTGCTGTGGGCGGTCCTCTGAAACATGTTTCTATCGAAGAATGGAAAAAGCAGTTTGATGTCAATGTATTTGGCTTGATGGAAGTGACCAAAGCTTTTTTTCCATTGTTGGGTGCAGATAAGAACAGCCCTTACCCTCCAGGCAGAATTGTGAACATTAGTTCTGTTGCTGGGCGTTCTGCGATGCCTTTTATGGGGCCCTATTCGGCTTCAAAGTATGCTGTGGAAGCTCTTTCGGATGCGATGCGCCGAGAGCTGATGGATTACGGAATGGATGTCGTAGTGATAGAACCAGGTCCTATTCAATCCGAGATTTGGAATAAAGGAATGGACGAAATGGATGCTTTTGAGGGAACGGATTTTGAGGATAGGTTGTATGTCTTTGGGAAAATTGTCAAAAAATCCAAGGAGAATGCACTACCAGCAATAGAGGTCGCTAAAGTTGTCCATAAGGGATTGACGCTGGCAAAACCAAAAACACGCTACGTCGTCACCGCTGATAAAATGCGTTTTTATATGACGAATTTACTACCAGACCGTACCTTGGATGGCCTCATCAATAAAATGCTCCGACGCAAAAAGAAGTAAGAAAAGGTCACAATTTTGATACACCACACACTAATAGATATTAAACATTAGTCCATTAGTCCATTAGGCTATGAAGTTATGATTCTCAATCTATTGTCTAAAGACTAAGTACTAAAATCTAATATTTCACCCAAATTTCTAAAAATGAATAAGATTTCAGGTTTTTGGACGCTATTGATGTGTGTGTTGTTGATTGGAAATATATCTGCATTCAGCACACCAGAAGCTGGTGTGGTTTATACTATTGTTGCACCAAAAAAAGCGAATAGAGTATTATCTCTAAAAAATAATAAAACGAATAATGGTAATACTGCCACTTTGGTCAGAAAATCTCAGGCAAAGCCCAAGGCGATTCGATGGAAACTTACTGAAGCGCCTGGGAAAGATTTTTTCTATATAGAAAATCAGGCATCGGGTTTGGTACTAGCGCCTTATTCTCAAGGAAAAGGGGCAAGCTGGGTGCTCAAACCCAAACGCAGCGGCAATCGGGTCAAGTTGATTCGCCAGAAAG
>JAHDBO010000245.1 GCA_020630355.1 Saprospiraceae bacterium | reverse complement strand
GATACACGAATCAGTTCAAAGCGATTTTCCCTGAATTGGCAAAAGCCAATAATGCTGCTCTAGTCCCTTTCTTGCTAGATGGTGTCGCTGGCGACAAATCCCTCAATCTTCCTGATGGTATCCACCCAACCGCAGAAGGTTATAAAATAGTAGCGAATAACGTCTGGGAGGTTCTAAAACCAGTGCTTTAGTTTTAGTAGAAACAGTGTCAAGTGTCAAGTGTCAAGGAAGATATTCAAAAATTTAACTAGAAATGCTTGAACATAAAGTTTCAAACCTGAAAATTTGCCAACCACCAACTGCCAATTCAGTCCACCACTAAAATCTTCGTCACCAGTGCATCAGGCTCGGTAAAGGTCGCATCAGAAGTAGAAAAAACGAGATAAACGCCTGTTTTTGCCTTGCGTCCATTATAATCCCGACCATTCCAAACGGCTTGCCCTCCTAAGGCTTGGGTTTCGTACATCAATACACCATTAATATCAGTGATTTTGACATTGGCATCCCTCGGCAATCCACGTATGGCAATCGTTCCTTCGTAGCCAGGTCGCACAGGATTAGGGAAAGCAGTGACCGTCGCTAGATGGCTCGTTTCGTTGCCTTCTGTTGCATTGCTTTGATAAGAAACGATACCACGCCCCGTCCCTATGAAAACCTGACCCGTTTTCTGATTGATTTCGAGACTTAGGATTTCATTATCCAATAAAGGGCTGTTATCCTCATTAAAATGAAAAACCTCTTCCCTTCCGTCAGGCGACTGGACAAAGATGCCATTCGTTGTACCAAACCATTTGCGATTAGCGCCATCTACTGCAATGGCACGGATATTTTCGGAGGAGAGCAACAATTCGTTATTGCCATCTGCCCGAACAACGACACGATTATTCCCTGCACATTTTGATGGGTCAAAAACGGTTGCCCCACATTCAAAAACAGTCGCACCTTGCGCCGTCCCTACCCAAACATCCCCTTCCAAATCCACTGCAATCGCATTGACCGTATTGTTTTGAAGCTCGCTGTTACCTGTATTAATACGACGTACTTGATTGTCTTGATTGCTATCAAAATCATCCCCTTCATTGAAAACGACTACCCCATTTCCACCAGCGGTCGCTATCCATTTATTCCCATCCAAATCAACCGCTATACGAGTGAGCTGATTCGTAGGAATATTGGAAAAAGACTGCCAAGTACCATCATTTTTCAAGACAGAAATCGGGCGGTTCGCCCCATGATTACTTACCCACAGATTATTATCATCATCAAATGCCAAGCCCCCAACTCTAGGTGGAATATTCCCAGCTTCAATCGTTGAATTATCCTCATCAAAAACCGTAAAATCAGTTCCGTCAAACCGCACTACACCACCACGAAACGCCGCTATATAAACATCCCCATTCCTAGGGTCGTGTACCACATCAACATGGTCTAAGACATCATTTAGTACAGGATTTAAAGATTCATTATAAAGCCGCCATTGACCATCAATATTGGACATCGAACCAAAACGATTGAAT
Organism: Saprospiraceae bacterium; assembly: GCA_020630355.1. Lineage (GTDB taxonomy): Bacteria > Bacteroidota > Bacteroidia > Chitinophagales > Saprospiraceae > JAHDBJ01. The sequence continues at coordinate 1,914 of JAHDBO010000245.1, read as the reverse complement.
AGATTATTCCAGGTCCCTGTCACGCTGCCACCCGCCACCCACAGTTCATTATTAAAAACAGACATCCCAAATGCCGTCCCCAAAGCAGGTCCTCCAAAGGTCAGCTTGGCACCACCGTTGGTTAAGTCTTCTAACCTAAATTGATTGAACTCGTCCGCAAACCAGATTCGGTCATATTGGTCTTGTACAGCGCCTACAGGACGGTCTATACAACTAGGTTCAGCTTCTCTTCTTGTTCCATCATCTTGAAAATAATAGACTTTTCCTTTACAATCGGTGCGGCAGTAAAAGCCAGCAATCAGCTGGTTAATTCCACTTGTCAAATAATTAGGATAGAAACCATTTTCATGGAAAATATATTCAAAATCATTACCATCAAAAAGGTATAAACTATCATTATAATTGAAATATAAATCCTCTTTATAATTCAAAATATAACGAGCCGTATAATCGTCTTCCAGCCCTTCATTTTGCCCCCAGAAGTCCCAAATTCCAAAATCTAAAATATTAGTCCCCTCTACAGCAATGGAATAGACGCCCTCCTCCGTAGCTGCGTAATAGCGATTATCAAACCGAGTAAAACCATTCACTTTGACATTAGTAAAGGTGGTCGATTCTATTAGAAAATCCGTCAATCGTAATTTAACAATCCCAAATCCGCAAGAAAGGAAAACAGCTTCTCCATCAAAGTAAGCATCATAAACATTTTTATCTCCGATAATATCCTGCTCTCTCTTGATGGCATCTATGTTGACAACACCGCTAGAAGTGACTAAATCGATATTAGAATTGTTGTAAGCTATCAATAACAGGTCACTCTCTTCATCGTACTTTAGAAATCGGATACCTGTATCACTCAAACCATTGACCTTATCCAAAAAACCTGTAGAAATCTCTACCTTATCCAAGGTCATCACAGAAAATTCGGTCGCATAATAAATCGTCTCTTCACTTTGGGCAACGGACGTCCCTCGAATAGATGGGAGGTGTGTTTTCCATTGCCCTATCGCTAATTGGTCTTGGGCGAACAAACAGTGATTGGATACAAAAAGAAGAACCAGTAAAGTATATGTGGATAATTTCATTACGAAATATTAATGTCATTGATAAAATTCGCTTTCGCCCTTATATGTCAATAAAAATACATTTCTAAAGACTTTTCGTCAGCAAGAACGACTAAAACACTGACAAAGTGTCTGATAAAATCTAGTTTTAAGCTTTGGTATAAAATATGCAAAGAGGAATTGTTCCATATCTTGAACGCTAAATCATACATTTCCTAATAGGGAATCCTATCAAAGTATAATTATACCTTATCTTTGTGCGAATTTTTAGCTATTTGAAATAGAAATCAAGCAAATGATATTCTGCTTGTAAAATATAAAAATACATGTTTAAGTTTTTATCAAAATCAATCGGTAAAATTTTTGGTACCAAGTTCGACAAAGATGTCAAACTATATACACCATATATCGAGCAAGTGCACGAACACTTTGCTAGCTTGGAATCGCTTAGCAATGATGAACTTAGAAACAAGACCATTGAGTTTCGAGCACGTATCAAAGAGCATCTACAAGGCATTAGCGAGGATATAGAAGCCTTGAGAAAAGAAGCGATAGAGACAAAGGATTTCGATAGAAAAGAAGAGCTTTTCAGAGAAATCGATGAGTTGAGTAAGGAAAAGGACAAACATCTAGAAGATGTTTTAATGGATATTATGCCCGAAGCCTTTGCGGTTGTTAAAGAAACGGCTCGACGTTTCACCAACAATACACAATTGCGAGTAACAGCAACGGAGCATGACAGAAACTTAGCTGCAAAGTCCAAGAAAAGCTATATCAACATCGATGGCAATGAAGCCGTTTGGAACAACTCATGGGAAGCTGCCGGTGGTGAAATCACTTGGAATATGGT
>JAHDBO010000244.1 GCA_020630355.1 Saprospiraceae bacterium | reverse complement strand
GGTGAAGGTGAATATCCCCTTTTATGGCATCGATGGCGAGCATAGGGTCAAAATTCACCAGTTTCAACTCTTGTGTGTTGACTTTAGAAAATTCCAACAAATCTTCTATAAAAGCATTCATGTTTTTAGCTCCTGTGATGATGAAGTCGATATACTCTGCGGTGTTTTGCGTCTTATTTTGTTGTAGGTCCCTTTCTAAAAGTTGGGCAAAACTAGTGATGTTTCGCAGTGGTTCTTTCATGTCATGTGAAGCGATATAAGCGAAGTTTTCTAACTCCAAATTGGAATCTATGTATTTCTGAAGCTCGATGTTTTTTTCATCCAATTCCTTTATTTTTTGTGAAAGCGAGCGTCTTGTTTTGACAATATTGGTGATGTCTATATGAATACCAATGATTGTTTTAGCAAAGCCATCAGCATCATATTCGACAATTTTGCCTCTATCGTGAATCCATTTATACTCCCCGTTTTTGGCTTTGAGCCGTAAATCTAACTCAAAAAAAGGTGTCTTTTCAGAAGAGTGTTTGATCAGCGCTTGTTGCAATAAGGGGGTATCGTCGGGGTGGACGAGATGGATGAAGCTTTCATAGCTTGCGACAATTTCTTCTGGTTCATAACCGAGCATTCTATACCAGTATTCGTTGAAATGGCATTTTCCCGTCTTGACATCCCACTCCCAAGTGCCCAAATGCCCCGTCTCGATCGCCATTTCGAGTCTTTTCTGACTAAGTTCGAGTGCTTGTTCGGCTTCCTTTCTTTTTTGGATATCTTGGTTGATGCCGATGTATCCTTTAAATTCACTATTCTCAAAGTGAGGATAGGCTTGGTTTGTAATCCATCGGTAAGTTCCATCGGCTTGTACGACACGGTACTCCAGGCTGAATTTCGCTCTCTGTTTCATGGCGGCCATAGCGACAGGAAAAAAAAGTTCTATATCATCGGGATGTATATAACTCATCCAGTTTTTACCTATCTCTCGATTGTCTGTAGTACCCGTGGGTTTGCTCCAGTTCGTACCAAAAAACTCAAATTCCAGATTTTCATTACAAGCCCACAAATGGACTGGTCCTTTTGTGAGGAAATTCCAGAGTGTTATTTCAAGGTTGTAACCAAAGATGGTGCTTTCTTTTTTAAGGTCATCCTTGATTTCAATACAGTACTGGTTTTGGTTTTCTGGAGTGACGTAGACAATGAAAGTTTCGGAGTCGCTTTCTAGGAGTAAATCTTTATTAAATTTTTTATTATTGATAATATTGACAAGAAAGTCAATTTCTCTGGCACTGAAGGAAGAGCGGTTAAACCATTGTCTGAATCTTGAACTGCTCTCTAATATTTTGCACCTATCGTCAATCAGGGCTATCCTTTGTAGATAGCGATCTGTCAGCTTCTGAGATAGATTTTTTGATTGTTTTGTCATCCGTAAAATAAGTACCTATTATTTTACGGCAGTTGTATCACAGAGTTGCACAAAAGGAGGCTAAGCTTCAAGAAAAAAATATAATTCTAGAGATTTAAGGAATGGCGAACCAATAAACTTATATGCCTAGACTTGTGATTTTTGACGCACCCTGCCTTTAAAAGCACCATTTATGAATACATCAGGTCCTAAGGCATTTTCAATCTGAATCCTACACCATGTATGTTTTCAATTTTAATCTGTTCGTCCATTTTTAGATATTTTCTCAATCTAGAAATGAAAACATCTAGACTTCGCCCTAGGAAGTAATCGTCTTCGCCCCAGATGGCTTCAAGTATTTCTGAACGTTTCATAATACGTCCTTTTCTATCTACGATATAGCGTAATAAATCGGCTTCCCGTTGGGTCAGGACTTTTTGGAAGCCTTCCGTTTTTAATTCTAGGTTATCGTAATTGAAATGATAACTGCCAATATGGTATGCAGTAGGTTTTTCCACTTGAAGCCCCACTTTGCTGCGACGTAAAAAGATGTCTATTTTTAGGATTAATTCTTCAATACTGAATGGTTTGGTGAGGTAGTCGTCTGCACCGAGCTTCAAACCATGGATTTTATCCTCTTTTAACGATTTGGCGGATAAGAATATAATCGGGATGTCTAAATCAAACTTCCGAATTTCTTTTGCAATCGTGAAACCATCTACTTCGGGCAGCATGACATCGAGGATACAAAGGTCAAAGGATTGATTCTGCAAAACATCCAATGCGGCTTGCCCGTCTGCACAATGGGTGATTTGGTAGCCTTGGAGTTCCAAGTTGTCGGCAGTAACGAAACTCAAGGTTTCATCGTCTTCTACATATAGAATATGTGCTTTTGGCATTTTTGATAGTATTTTCAAATTGTGGGGATTAGAATACGGATATGAGTGCCTTCATTATCTTTGCTGTCAAGCTGTAGTTTCCAGCCATGGGCATCGCATATATTTTTGACATAGAAAAGTCCCAGCCCAAAACCTTTGACATTGTGCACATTGCCAGTTGGGACTCTATAGAATTTGTCAAATATTCGCTGTTGATGTTCTTTTGGAATACCAATGCCCTGGTCTGTGATTTCAAGAGTGGCAATCTTATTGCTTTGAGATAGACCGACTTGTATGCGCGGTGTTCCTTTGCAGTATTTTGTAGCGTTATCTATTAAGTTATGCAAAATATTGGTGAAGTGCAATGGGTCTGCATGGATTGTGATGGATTGGGAGGGCAGTATTTTTTCTAGGACGCCTTTGGCTTGTTGTACTTTGATTTCGCTGCTTTTGAGGATGTGTTCTAGTTTTTCTACTAAATCAAATGCTTCTGTCTTCAGTTTGAAATTCTCTTTTTCTAGTTGAGCCAACTGTAAGACTTTTTCTACTTGATGATTCAGCCGCGTGTTTTGTTCTTTTATGATGTGGGCATATTTAGAAAGACGAGAATCGGATTGAATCGCTTCGTTGCTAAGGAAAACATCAGCAGAGATATTAATAGTGGAAATCGGTGTTTTAAATTCGTGCGTCATGTTGTTGATAAAATCCTTCTGCATATCGGTCAGCCGCTTCTGCCTAAGAATGATGTACATCGAATAACCAAAGAATAATATCGTGAGCAAAAGCGTCAAAGTTAAGACGATAGTCAAAGGCATTCGCCCTAGGAGAAAACTTGTTTTTTTCGGGAATTTTATACCAAAATAATAGGTGAACTCATCATAAATGGGCAGCTCACTGGGAAGTGGCCCTGCTTCGCTTGGGTCGGCGATGTTGCAGTAATTGCCATAAACCATCTCTTTGCTAGAGCAATCAAAAATCCCATACTCAAAATCTTGAGTCAGGCCCGAACTTTCCAATTCTTTTCTAAGATAATATTCTAGCAAACCAGCATCAATCGTATTGTTGATGTTGACTACGTAGTAATTAGAGGAAATCTGCTTGATTAAATCTAGCGTAGGCACTTGAAAACTATCCACACTTGCAACGCCTTCTGCCACCTTCCGCA
>JAHDBO010000243.1 GCA_020630355.1 Saprospiraceae bacterium | reverse complement strand
AGACAAATTTGACAGCCATAAAACAGAAAGGTTGTTTTTTTATCGTTACTTAATAAGAAATCAGCTCGAATTAATGCTTCACTACAACAGGGTTGCTGTTTTTGATATCGATGCTACTGATTTCATCTTTTTTATAATGTAAGGTGTCCTTCACCGAAAGCTCTGCATAACTGGCGTCAAGTGCGTTGATATGCGCTTTGGAGACACGGTATCTATCGCCATCAATTTTTGATTTGCCTGTCAAGTTGGCTCTAAGTACGTTTCCTCTACCCGTCAATTTGATGCGACTTCGTTCCTGCAAGTCCAAGTCCAAGTGCTTGATATTAGACTTCATTCTCAGCTCGTTGTAGGAGTTGAGCTTAATCGCTAGGCTTGTTTCGTTGAAGCCATTGATGGCTACATCATCCGTTTGTTGTCCTTCAAAAGCATCCAAAAAAGGTGTTTTAATATATATCCTGATATTGTCATCAAAACCGTCCTTGCGTTTGACAATCAGGCTATCTCCTCTCATTTCATGGGTAATGAAATCTTGGGCATTGTAGTGATTTTTAATGTACAACTCCGAATCATTACTCCTTTCAATGTTGGCTTTGATTTTACCATCAATAATAACCTTCGTGAAATTTGCTAACTTAAATCTTCCATTGGTTGATCTTTTACTACAACCATCGCAAGCAAGGCCATCTTGGCGCATGACCCAGAGACTATCCTGATTATAATGTCCATAAAAAGCATTGTGCTGCCCGTCCGCTATGTCGATATGACCAAAGTGCCGCCTAGTATCCCTGTTAAAAAACAAACTTTTGTTCTGTGGTACTTTAATCGTTATTCTGACTTGTTGGTTTTTCCAAGTTGTCTTTTTGTCCAAAGCAAAACCATCTCCATAAGTTAATACTCCATCGCTATAATTCAATTCATGTTGGATACCGTTTGCTAGTTTTTGAGCTATTTTGCTAGAACGCCCACGGGCAGAGTAGGTTTCCTCAATGATGAATTCTTCTCCATCCGTTTTCTCTACATCAAAGCGAATATCGTTGCTATAGAATTGGTCGCCATCCCTAGACAGATGCCCGAACATGGTCAGTGATTCAGGACTTGTTTTTTTTCTTTCTATTTTTAAAACATCTCCTTCTATTACAAAAGATTTCGTATCCGTAAGCTCGGCATATTGATTGAACTGTTTGAAGGTTTCCGCTCCTACAATTCCAAGGCTGACGACATTTAAGAACCAAATCCCCCAAGCAATTCCGATTACACCTCGACCGATTTTATTGTTAAAAGCAAATTTTAAAACCAAAGAAATAATGGTTAATAAAGGAACACCAATAACAAAAAATAAATTCATGACACCTAGGCTGGCCAGAAATCCACTACTCGTGATTTGCTTGACATAAGGGAAACTGGCCGTAAAGCCCACTATCATCGAAATCCAAGCAATGGCTAATGCAATGAGTGCGATAATGCCAATTATCAGCGCTATTGGCCGCCATATAGCAGCAATGACTTTGAATATGCTTGCGATAAAATTCTTTAAAGCGTTGCTCCCGTTCTTAATGGCTGCCCCCGCCCCAAAACTTTTTTTTTTCGAGCCTAGCCCTTCCCCGAAATCAGAGATTTTTTCTGAAAGACTATTCATTTCATCCCCAATGGTTTTGGCGATATTCGAAACATTGATTTTCTCGCCTCGCATGGCAAGTCGGTCACTAGCCGTTTTAGCGGCTGGAAGAATTAACCAAAATATGAAATAAAGCGGGATGGCTACGCCTCCTGTAATGGTACCGAATATGAAAGCCAATCGTACCCACAATGGATTGTCGATACCAAAATAGGCAGACAAACCAGCCGCTACACCACCAAGGATGCCTTCTTCCTCGTCACGATACAGTTTCTTGCCTGTTTTGATGTGAAAAGGGTCTTTTGAGCCTTGGTTTTCGCTGAAGTTCGTTTCTTCGAAGCTAGAATCTGCTCCGAATTCCTCAGGCGTCCCCATAACCGCAATAGCAGCATCTACGTCAGAAAATGTAACGATTTGCTTGCGTTTCATTTGTTCGTTAAACAATTCTGCCATTCTAAATTCAATATCAGAAACAATTTCTTCTACGCCTTCCTCATTTTGGAAGTGTTGTTCGATTGTCTCTAAATACCGAGTAAGGTGAGAGTAGGCATCCTCATCAATCGTGAACGGATAGCCTCCTAAATTGATGTTGAATACTTTATTCATCGTGAGCGTGATTTTTGGTTGTCAGATTGACTGCGTTAACTAAATCTCCCCAAGTTTCTTTGAGGCTTTCTAAAAATTGGGCGCCTTCGTCCGTCAAGTAGTAATACTTACGAGGTGGTCCCGAATTGGATTCCTGCCAGTTATAATGTAGCAGACCAGCATTTTTTAGTCGATTGAGCAGCGGGTAAAGCGTACCTTGAACAACAATGAGCTTTGCTTCTTCAAGCTTAGCAATGATGTCTGAGGGATACGATTCTTTCTCTGCTATAATTGCCAAAATGCACATCTCCAAAACCCCTTTACGCATCTGCGCTTTTGCATTTTCAAGTTTCATCCTTTAGGCTTTGTCAAATTTTGCTTTCAATGATTGTAAAAGCGGTCTTTTTCCTAAGTACAAAGCAAAGTTAAGACAAAATATAGTACTAGGCAATACATACTACCATAGTAATGCATGATACCTTTCAATGGATTGTATTGTAAATGATTGATAATCAAAAAAATAATATTTTATTTTTTTCTAAAAAAAAGTTGAAAAAAAATGAAATGTCTACTTCTTGATAGATGAATTAGCAGCTTTTCCAATCAGAAAAGACTAAATTTGTGTTTACAATTTACTATAGATGAAGTCGACTTTTACCATATTGTTTTGTTTGATTGCTATCGGGATTTACGCACAGACCATGGCGGTCAAGGCGATTACTGGAGATGTTAAGATAGATGGAAAGTTAGACGATGCGTTTTGGCAAACCGTACAGCCGAGTACTGATTTTTGGCAAAATTTCCCGACAGATAGTTTGAAAGCGAAGTATCAGACTAAAGTTTATATGGCGTATGATGATGATAACCTCTATGTTGGTATTCGTTGCGAAGCTTCTGGAGGGGCCTTTATCACACCTTCGTTGAAGCGGGATTATCGAGCTGGAGGGAGTGATAATATTACCCTAGTTGTAGATTCCTTTAATGATTTGACGAATGCATTTGTGTTTGGACTGAATCCCCATGGCGTTCGTCGTGAAGCTTTGATTTCAAATGGAGGGATTGACTATGGGCGAGATTGGAGTGATTCTTGGGACAATAAGTGGCGTGGGGATGCTTTCATGGGGGATGACTTTTGGACCTGTGAATTTGCACTGCCTTTCAAAACATTGCGCTATAAAGATGGTGGCGATAAATGGAATTTGAATATTTACCGTTTCGATTCGCAATCGAATGAGATTACGA
>JAHDBO010000242.1 GCA_020630355.1 Saprospiraceae bacterium | reverse complement strand
CCAATGGAAGAATGGGGGAAAGAGCATCCAAAAGCAATCCCTCTGAGCGAGGTTCAAGAAGGAAAGGTATATGCGATGGTGATTTCTACCAATGCAGGTTTGTGGCGGTATTTGCTAGGAGATACGGTGAAATTCACTTCTACGAATCCGTATAAAATCAAAATTGTAGGAAGGACAAAACACTTTATCAATGCTTTTGGCGAGGAGGTAATGGTAGAAAATACCGACAAGGCATTGGCTATGACCTGTGCAAGTACTGGAGCGCAAGTGAAAGAATATACAGTTGCTCCTGTGTTTATGAAAGGCAAATCCAAAGGTGGGCACGAATGGTTGATTGAGTTTGAAGTACTCCCAAGCGACATGGCTACCTTTAATGCTCTTTTAGATAATAATCTTCAAAAAGTCAATTCCGATTATGAAGCCAAACGCTATAAGGATATGGCGTTAAAACAACTAACTTTGAAATCTCTCCCTGAAGGGAGCTTTTATAAATGGATGAAATCTAAAGGAAAATATGGCGGACAGCACAAAGTGCCCCGATTGGCTAATACACGGCAATATATTGAAGAAATCTTATCCATTACAGAAGCGATTTAACGTTTCGATTTTGCTTTAATCTTGCAGCACCGTAATTATTCTATTACCTTCGTTTTCGATTTGCTCCACAGCTTTTGTAGATAGCAAATATTGTCGGATTCAAGCTTATGATTAGTTACATTAAAGGTGCCATTACGTTTAAATCTCCTACTTATATTCTAGTAGAAACAGGAGGCGTGGGCTATCACGTCAATGTAAGTTTGCACACCTACAGCCAGATCGAGAAACTGGAATCTGTCAAGATTCTGACATATCTCCAAGTAAAAGAAGACAGCCATACTTTATACGGTTTTGCGGAGGACGTAGAACGAAGTCTTTTCGTTATGCTCTTATCTGTAAGCGGTATTGGTGCCAATACCGCAAGAGTGATTTTATCCTCTATGGTACCCGAAGAAATAAAAGCGGCTATCGTAGGAGAAGACGTCAATGCTTTTAAGAAAGTAAAAGGGGTAGGGCCCAAGACGGCAAAGCGGCTCATTTTGGATTTAAAAGACAAAATTTTAAAAGATTCAGGCGAAGTTCAATTTACGGCCGCTACAGGAGGCAATACTTTTAGAAATGAGGCGTTACAAGCATTGGTAGCTCTAGGTTTTAACAAAATCTTAATTCAAAAGACTTTGAACAAGGTTTTGAAAGAGCAGCCAAACGTCGGAACAGTGGAAGAATTAATTAAGCTTTCGCTAAAACAATTGTCATAATCACCCGTAAAATTAAACATATTAAAAAATAGGCATATAATTTGATGTCTCTTCTATATAAGTACTGGTCAAAAAATAATTTCCCGATTAGGATTTTGGCGAATAGCTTGAAAAAAATCATTATCAGTCATTTTTCCTTTGCAAGGGCATCCCTTTGGGGCGCTATTGCGCCAAAAATCGTTAAGTTATTTTTTGACGGTTTCTAAAACAAGAAAACCAACTTACTTCACTCACAAAACAAGACCTTATCGACTAAAAATTCTACTTGCTTTTTGAAAAATTGGTATCTAGTTGAAGGAATGAAATAGTCAACCTATTTTCATAAGGTCATTTATTTACATATAATTATCGTTTAATATATATTTTTGCGGTCTTTTAGGCGAAAGCCTATTGGAAAGACTATGAAAATTACAATTATCGAATCGGGAATATGAACAACAAAAGCCTGAACTTGTTTGGCGTCTTTGTATTGGTGTTTGGTCTGCTTAGCACAGCTTTCGCTTCTTATGACAAATCTACAAACTTAGAAGACCCTTATCAAGCTATCTATATACAGTCGGTTGCACAACAAGATACGATTCCTCCTATCCAAGACCGTGAAGGAGATTTCGTGACTGACCCCAATACCAATCCTTTTGATTTGAAGGACCCTTCCATTATACAGAAGGATGTAGAATACGACCCTGTTTTGGGGCTGTATATGATTACTGAAAAAATTGGAGACGACTATTTCCGACAGCCGACTTATCTGTCTTTTGAAGAGTATTTGAAACTATCCCAACAACGGCAACAGGAGGAGTATTTCAAAAAACTCGCACAGAGCAGTAGTCCAAGAGGTAAGAGTGGGCTCAAAGACCCCATCGAAAAATTCAATATCGATGACAATCTGCTCGATAGACTTTTTGGTGGCAATGCAATTGATATTCGACCACAAGGAAATATTGATTTGACTTTTGGGGTGGATAATCAATTTATCGAAAACCCAGTATTGACCGAACGACAGCAGCGTGGCGGTGGTGGTTTTGATTTCGATATGGATATTCAGATGAATGTCACGGGTAAAATTGGAGATAAATTAAACCTTGGATTTAATTATAATACACAAGCCACCTTTGATTTTGACAATCAGATGAAGTTGGAATATGCCGGGAAGGATGACGAGATTGTCAAAAAAATCGAGGCAGGTAATGTTAGTTTACCGCTCCGTAGCTCCTTGATACAAGGAAGCCAAAGTCTGTTCGGTATCAAGACAGAACTGCAATTCGGGCGATTGACCTTGACGAGTATTCTTTCTCAACAAAAATCGAAAAGAAACGATATAAGTATCCAAGGAGGAAGTACGCTTCAGACCTATGAAGTTCCTATCAACAATTATGACGAAAACAGGCACTTCTTCTTGACGCATTATAACAGAGATAACTTTGAGGCATCTCTACAAGACCTTCCTCAAATTCGCTCTTTGTTTAAGGTGACGAGAATGGAGGTTTGGGTAACCAATACAAGAAATCAAACAGAAAATGTAAGGGACATTGTAGCGATCGCAGACCTTGGGGAAGCCGATCCAGCGCGCGTTGCGAATACAAACACAAGCTTACAACCTCCAGCAGTACCTGTCAATCCAGATATTAACGGAAACGGCTTGCCAGACAACAGTTCTAACCCTATTTTCGATGTGTTGACTTCAAATCCATCCAATAGAACGATAGATAATGTTGTCAATACAATGCAAAACGTCTTAAACTTAGAACAGACCAAAGACTTTGAAAAAGTACGTGGGCGTTTGCTTTCTCCTAGGGAATATACTTTTCACCCAGAGCTAGGTTTCATCTCTTTGAACACCTCTCTCAACCCTGCGGATGTTGTGGGGGTTGCAGTAGAATATACCTACAATGGACGCCCCTTTAAGGTTGGGGAATTTGCTACAGATTTGGGGGCAACGCCAGATTCGACAGGGGTGCTTTTTGTCAAAATGATGAAGAGTACCACGCAGAGAGTGGATATTCCGATGTGGGATTTGATGATGAAAAACGTTTATTCGCTTGGGGCCTTCCAAGTAGAGCAAAAAGACTTCAAACTGGATGTCGTCTATGAAGACCCAGGGGGCGGACAGAAACGTTTTTTACCAGATACGAACTTAGAAGGTATTCCTTTGATTC
>JAHDBO010000241.1 GCA_020630355.1 Saprospiraceae bacterium | reverse complement strand
GTTTAATAAAGTCCCTTACCAAATCTGAAAAACGCCACTTCAAGCTGTATGCGACCCGCACACAGCAGAAATCCAGCGACCTGAAGTTTATTCAGCTCTTTGACTTGATTGACAAATCGAAACATTTCAACGATGAACTCGCCCAGCAAAAAATAGGCATCAAGAAAAGTCAGTTGTCCTCTATGAAACGGCATCTCTACGGACAAATTCTGACCAGCCTCCGACTCCTACACAAAAAGAACAATCTCGACATCGAGATTAGAGAACAGTTGGATTATGCCCGTATACTGTATGGGAAGGGGCTGTATATGCAAAGTTTGAAGCTTCTTGAACGTATCCGTATATCGGCAGATAACCAGCATCTTAATTTATTATCTTTAGAAATCATGGAATTTCAGAAGATGATTGAAGAACGGCACATTACCCGTTCTAGAGGAGTGCCTGGCAAAATGGAGCAACTCACGGAATCTGCCCAGAAAAAAAGTCAACTCATCCTTCGTTCCTGTAAGTTATCCAACTTAAAAATCGACCTCCACGGCTACTATATCAAACAAGGACATATCAGAACAAGTGAAGAAGCAGAGGCTTTCAAACATACTTTCGGTATTCTTTTGGATGACGCTATGCGTGATGATTTAGGCTTTTTTGAACATATTTTTTTGCATCAATCATACGTTTGGTACCATTACATTTTATTGGATTTTGAACATTGCTACGAGCACGCCCGTGCTTGGCGCAGGAAGTTTGATGAAAATCCCAACATGATAGAAGAAGACCCTGACTTATATATGAGGGGCTTCCACTACGAACTGACTTGCCTCAATAACATGGGGCGTTTTATAAAATTCAAGGCTTGTTTAGAAGCATTTGAAGACTTCTTAGAAGTTTATGATGAGAAGTTGAGCACCACCTCTGAAATTATCGCCTTTCTTTATTTGAATTATGCCAAGCTAGATTTATATATCCTGACGGGCGAATTGGACAAAGGCATTCAGTTGATACCTTTCATCTTCAAAAAAATAAAAAGCTACGAAGACAAGATCGATAAGCATAGGATTTTGGTGTTCTCTTACAAAATCGCTTATCTCCATCTCGTAAAAGGAGAGTACGATAAGGCAATAGATTATCTAAATCAAATCATTGATTTACCTTCTGGGCATTTGCGAGAAGATATTCAGTGTTATGCGCGTTTGATGCAATTGGTGGCGCATTACGAGATGGAGCATTACGAATTGATGGATTACCTAGGGCGTTCTACGCAGCGTTTCATTGACAAGATGGAACAACTCAATACCATGCAAAAGACAACGATTCGGATGTTCCGCCAACTCGTTAAAATACCAGTATCCGAACGGCAAACATTCTTCAAGAAATGCTTGGAAGAAATGGAAGAGGTGCATCAATTGAGAAGCGGCAAACGGGCTTTCTTGTACCTAGATATACCAACTTGGCTCGAAAGTAAGGTTCGTAAAGTTTCAATGGAGCAAGTTCTCAAAGAAAAATTTGAAGTACACTCCAAATAGCAGATTCTTTCCCTACGGTGCTAGCCTATTTATCATCCAGTTTTCGTTCACTTTCGTGAAAACAATCCTATCGTGCAGGCGGCTAGAACGCCCCTGCCAGAATTCAATCTTTCTAGGGGCTACGATATAACCTCCCCAGTTTTCGGGCAGTGGCAATTGCGCTGTATCCGCATACTGCTTTTCTAATTTTTGAACATTCTCTTCTAGGATGGTTCTATCCGCAATCACTCGGCTTTGAGGGGAAGCATGCGCTCCGATTTGGCTGCCTTTGGGTCGACTTTGAAAATATACTTGAGAGGTCGCCCTAGACACCTTTTCAACCGTTCCTTCTATTCGGACTTGTCGTTGCAATTCTAGCCAATTGAACACTAATGCCGCATTAGGATTGGCATCCAACTCGGAAGCTTTGTGGCTTTGATAGTTGGTATAAAAAATAAAACCAGCCTCGCTTAGCCCCTTCAACAGAACAACTCTAGCAGAAGGAACGCCTTCTGTATTAGCTGTAGCAATCACCATCGCATTTGGTTCTGGCACATCCGAGCTCATCGCTTCATCAAACCAGATTTGAAATTGTTGCATAGGGTCTGGGTGGACATCCGTAACCTCCAAGGTCTTTAAACGATAATCTTCTCGAAGGTTGGCGATATTTTGTTGCGTTTTCATAGCAATAAAAACAAGGTATAAGGGACTTGGTTGCAATGGGCTTTAAAATAAAAAAACCCTACTGGGTTTCCAGCAGGGACAAAACAAAAAACAAAAACTATGAACAAACACTCTTTCTTTAATCAAACCTTTTGTAAGCTACAAAACCTTATTTCATATTGCTTACAATAGATTTTACGCCCCCTTTTTTGAGAGGTTGCATTTTTTTGAAAGAAATTTTGATTTTTTTGAAAAAAAGGAAATTCTAGGAGACCGCTTTCAATTTACTCGCTACCCAGATTGCTACCAAGCTCATCCCAATAGCGATATAACCGACATATTCGTAATTGACCAATGCTCCGTCTGCTCCTTCGGTAACAATAGCCCCTGCCACAGCCGAGGAAATAGCTAAAGCCGCTTCATTCGCCGAAGAGCGGATACTCATAAAACTACCTCGACTCTCTGGCTTCACTACAGAAGTGACCATCGTCGTAGCTGGAACAGAGCGCCCACTGGCTACTACAAAGTAGGAAGAGGTTACGACTAGTGCAATAACAATGGACACAGGCGGTAAATTCGTAATCGCAAAAATGGAAAAGAGGGCAAAGCAACTAGCAATCCAGAAAACACGGAAGTTTCCTACTTTATCAGCAATTTTACCAAATAGAGGCAGGCAAACGACCGTCAAAGCACCGCCGACACCATAAATCCAAGCGACGTCAAAATCGGAGAAGCCAATATTCAACTGCATATAAGGTGCGATGAAAGGGATGATGGTAAAATGCCCCAGCATCAAAATCATCGTAAATGCCAATGCTAGCAACTGATTTTTATCTCGAACAATATCTGTAATGGACTTCAGGGGGTTCATTTGGACTTTACCCGACGCTAGGTGCTGCGTCATCGAAGGAAAACGCAGGAAAACGAAGAGCAAAGTCACCGCTGCTAATCCCCCTACCACGATGAAGGGCATCCGCCAATTGAATTGGGCTGCTAGATACAAACCAGTGGGAACACCAATTACAGAGGCCGCCGAAAAAGCGGTCATAATAATCCCCATCGCACTCGCTCGCTCTTCATAATCATACATATCTGCGACAATGGAAAGGACTAAGGCGGCCAAAATACCACCAAAGCAACCTGTCAGACTTCTGGCTAAAAGGAAAAAGGAATAAGAAGGAGCAAGGGAACAAGCAAAAGTGCCTACCGTAAAACCAAGAAAAAGCCAAAGCAGGGCTTTTTTGCGGTCAAATCGGTCGATGTACATCGCACTCAAGATACCAGCAAAAAATGCGGTAAAGGCATAAG
>JAHDBO010000240.1 GCA_020630355.1 Saprospiraceae bacterium | reverse complement strand
TGTAAGCCGAGGTTTTCTTCCACAAAATAGGCTTTTCGACCCAGTCGGTATATATCTTCTCTTTTCCCTGTTGCTAAATGCCATTTGTGACTTTTGATACCTTTTACTTGGGCATAGTTTTTTAGAATAGGAACGGAATCCCTACTTGGTGTAACAGAGTGAGAAAGGAGCAGCACATCGTCATCCTGCATAAAAGAATCTTGTACAATGCGCATATTGTCGGTCATACGTGGGCAAATCCCAGGACAAGTGACAAAGAAGAAATCAACCACGTAGATTTTGTCTTCAAAGGTTTTCTCTGTAATTGTATCGCCTTCTTGATTGAGCAATTGGAAGGGCGGTATTTTATGAAAATAGACGAGGGAATCATCATTTGGCGAAAGCCAATGTGGTGTAAAGGTCGCATCGTCATAATAAGGGAGAGCTTTTTTGGGCTCGGGGATTGAACAGGCAAAAAATAAACAAGAGAGGCAGATACTAATCGGAAAG
This sequence comes from Saprospiraceae bacterium, assembly GCA_020630355.1. GTDB lineage: Bacteria > Bacteroidota > Bacteroidia > Chitinophagales > Saprospiraceae > JAHDBJ01. The sequence continues at coordinate 3,039 of JAHDBO010000240.1, read as the reverse complement.
CTCGATATTTTCTCCCTCCAGCTGAAAACAGAGGTTTGCCCGTTTAAGCCCATATATTCGGCCGTTTTTTGCTTCATAATTATTGTAGATTTTCCCGTTTTCTCGCCAAGCTTGCTGCACCCCTTCCTCCTTGCCGTTTTTGATGTTCATTTTTTTGAATAAAGCCCCCGAGGTATACCATTGCAATTGTTCTCCATTCAATACGCCATTAATATAATTCGCTTTAGAGCGCAATTGACCATTCCTCCACCAGCTTTGGGTTAAGCTATGTCGTTTGCCATTGACATAGCTTGACTCAAAACTCAAGCGACCATCCTCGAACCATTGTCGGTAAAAGCCATCCATTCGACCATTAATGTAGTCTATGGAGCGAGAAGACTGTCCACTGGCATATTTCTCGATACTTGTTCCCGTAAAGGGCTCATTTTTATATAAAACAATACCCTTTTCGGGAACAGCTATCAAGTCATCTTTATCAAGGATTAAGTCTTGGTGTTGAACATTCGCATCCCGACATGAGAGCATAGTCAGCACAAACAGAAGCAATAGAGCTATTTGTATGCCTACTTTCTTGTTCAATTAGTTAATCGTATTCGGTGTACCTTGATAATCGCCTGGGAATAAAATATAATACTGCCCTAGATAAAGGTCATTCTGGATATGGTAATGGTACTCGGCTTCCTCTGTATGTTGCGTGGTACTAGTATGCCCACCCGAGGCATCCAAATCAGTCGGGTAAGTGCCCGAAGCATTACATTTTCTACCATACAAAAAGAAACCGTCTGAAATAACACCAATCAATTTGTCGTCGTCATTCGACCATGCTTTGGGTTCTAGGTGATAGTGATAGCTTTGCGGTCCTGTGTGGGCTGCGGTATAATCCAGAGAACCGACGGCATTATCCAAGGGCACATTGGGTCCTTCCTCATCATTGTAAATCATCGCACCAGAAACGGCAAAACCGATAGCACCTAATCCTGTAGCTGTGCTGCTGGATGCTTTGCTAGGGCTGGCTGGGATGGTCAAAGAATAGCTCCCATTAAAATCGTCAATATTGCCAGGCGCCATCATCTCGTAAGAGGTGACGGTCGGTTCTACAAATAAAGGATGATTCTCTGCTGCCGCAGGTGTTTCTAGGGTATTTCCCCTTGGGTCGATGGCCGTCCTTGCCGTCGTGTTCGACCAATAGGGGGAGGTATGATTCGGTCTGCCATTAGTGATAAGTGTGACCGAACTGCCACTGGCAGTAATCGTGAAATTATCAGCATCAAATTCGGCAAAGGCAGCGTGCAGTGGTGGCGTTGTATCATCGTCTGTACCGCCATTATCGTCATCGCATGCTCCAAAACAAAAAATACTTGCTAAAAAGGCAAATGCTAGGATTTTAATCTTTGTCATATTGATATTTTACCTTTTAGACCATCTAATGCTTAGAATCCTTCGCTTTTTTTCGATTATTTTTTTGTTCTAAAAAGAAGTTTTCTTGTACCCGTGATATAAAGTGTTTGAAATCAGGGATTTGATTGGGATTTAATTGTTCTTTTAATGCTTTAAAATGTTGGTAGGTGACTTGTAGTTTTTTACTTTCTAGTGTTTGGAATGTGAGGAAAAGACTGTCTTTTAGAGCTTGATTATTGTTTTCAATAGTATTGAAATAAGCCTCCAATACGGGTTGCTGCGTTTTGAGAATCTGCGAGATAGAATCGTGATGGGCTTTGGCAGAGGCTCTAAAAAAAGTGGCTTGTTCCTCGTTGAGTCCTATTGCTTGGATGCCTTTTTCTAGGAGCAATCTGTCACCACCGGCATGGGGCGACCTGTGCTTGGGACGTCCCATTATCAAGAAGGCAGTCAGCACAATATTTAGAAAGAGCATCAAGCCCAATCCCCATTTTAATACGCTAAGCTGTTTCATCATTCATAAATTTGATAGTCCATTTGAATTTGATAAGGGCTGTTGTTGCTCATCGTTTCTTTTGTTGTTTCCTTGTCGAAAAGCCCCAAAGCAAAAGCATTTAGAAGTAACAATACCGCTGCCGCTGCCGCAATCCACCTTAGTTGTGCCATTGGGACAATTGCAGCTCCTCGGTCAAAAGTTTGTGCTTTGATGCGCTGTAATAGATGGGGAGGCACGGGAGCCCGTCGAGCCCCTTTCATGCTGTTTAGTACTGATTCTAACTGTTTATCTTTCATGCTGTTTTTCAATATACTTTTGGTTCGCAATATTTAGACAAGGAAAACTAACTTTTCCTTCGGTTAGGGAATCGACTTTCTAGTTTTTTTCTCAATTGCTGCTTCGCACGCTGCAAGAGCGACTCCACTGCTTTTAGGGAAGTCTCCATGATTTCAGCCACTTCTTTCCTCGGCAACTCTTCGAGGTAACTTAGTATAAAAGCGGTTTTTTGCTGATGGGCAAGGCTTTCAATATGTTTAAATAAAAGCCGAGCGTTTTCTTTGTTTTCAAGCAATACGCCAGGGTGTTCAAAATCTGGTTTTTCTTTACTGTCTTGATTCAGTTGGACAAAAGAGTGACGTTTTTGTTTTTTGATTTGATTGAGCGCACTATTGATGGTGATGCGGTACATCCAAGTTTTAAGGCTCGATTTTCCTTCAAATCGATGGGCGTTTTGATAGATTTTCATGAAAACATCCTGCGTGATTTCTTCGGCAAGGGCGGTATCTTGTATATAGCTCAATGCCGTATTGTAGACCATAGCAGCATACTTGTGGTAAAGCTGGTTGAAAGCAGTTTCATCGCCTTGAGCTATTTTGGATATGAGTGCTTCGTCCTGCAATCTTTTTCTTTTTTGCCTTAAAGATGCGGAATAAATTATTGTTTTGCGAACTTTAGTTTGCAGATAAATCTTGGTTTTTTAAACAAGCTGAATGATGTTTTGTGGGGAGGGGATTCAAATAAATTCAAGTTACAGTGCACTTACTGTTGCCAAAGTAAAAAATAGAATAAGGTCGAATAGTCACCATTCAAAAATAGTCTTATTCAATAGTCTATAGAAGGCCTCAAACTTGTGGTAAATCAATCGG
>JAHDBO010000239.1 GCA_020630355.1 Saprospiraceae bacterium | reverse complement strand
CTGGATGGGGCTTGGATTGGGTCAAATCTGCTCCACTAATCTTTGCCGTAAAGTATTGGTCCAAATCAAAACGTTTGAAAACCCGATTGATATTGACCATTGCCGAAGAGGAAGCAAGTACTAAAGTAATGCCTTTATCGAAGAAATATTTGATGATGTCTTCCACGCCATCAACAAGGTGGAGCGTCGGGTCATTTTCAAACATATCCACGTAATAACCGCGCTTTTGGAGCACCAGTTCACTAGGGTTTTCATCGAGATGGAAGTGGGCAACCAACTTCTGAAAGGCATTGATGGTTGAGGAACCTGTCAGCGTCTTGTACAAGGAAGGCGATACTTCGACGCCAAGCGAATCGAAAGTCTTGTAGTAAGCTTTTTTATGGAGTGCTTCAGAATCGATAATCACTCCGTCCATATCGAACAAGACGCATTGAACTGCTTTCAAATTTGAGTAGATTTTATAATTAGAAAATGTCCTCAAAGAACATCAAAAACCTTGATAAATTCGGCATTACTAGGTATGAAACCTTTTTTGACCGTCAAATAATTGGAAAGATAATTCAAATGAGATGCTCCGTACATGATACCGACCGTCTTGTCCAGATGGCTCTCTTTTTGTAGTTTTTGTTTCATCGCTTCTAGGATGATATTGTCCCGACTTCTCATAATCAGGTTTTCCGCAGTGCCTTCTACATCGGGCAGTGGTCCATAGGCGATGCTGTAAGATTCACAGGAAGGGCGCATGGCTTCGGCCAGTTCGTGACGGGTGATTGTTTTGGCGTACCATTTGAGTGCGAGTGGTTTTAGGTAGGAGAATTTGATTTTCTCCATCCAAGACAACTTGGAATACGCTGCTTTCCCAGAAGTCCGATTATAATCGGCATGAATCATCTTAGGTTTCAGGTTTTTATAATCAAAAGCCTCCTCTTGCGTGACCAGATTGAGCTTTTGAGCTAGTTTTTTGTAACTTTTGTTAAAACCCTTTCCCCTAGGAATCATGGCGAGTTCATATAGGATTTCATCACATTGATTGAGATGTTGGAACACTTCATTGTAATAGCTTTTTGAGCCAATATGAATCATTGGCACAAACTTGAATTTCAATGAAAGGTCTCGACTTCGATGCACAAAATCAAAGACAATCGTTCGGACAAAAAAACTGGTCGATTCAATAAATTTCATAGGAGGTAAGATTATCGAATCAATCTATTTTAAATAAACGCAGCAATCCAATTTATCAGGTAAAGTCCTAGGAATATTAGATGAGATTGGTTTGTTTGGAACTGGGATTGTATTTTCCTTTCCTTCAAAAATTGATAAATAGCCTTGAAGCCCTTACCTTTAGAGCCTGACAAATAGACCTATGGAAAAACGCCTATCGCCGAAGCAAAAAGCTCCTATTATTGCCAAGATACTGGAGGACTTATATCCGACCACACCCATTCCGCTCGACCATCAAGACCCTTATACTTTATTGATTGCGGTTTTGCTCTCTGCACAGTGTACGGATGAACGGGTCAATAAGGTGACGCCTCATCTTTTTGCGAAAGCGGACAATCCATTTGATATGATAAAGCTGGAGGTAGAGGAAATCAAAGCGATTATCCGACCCTGCGGATTGTCTCCTAGGAAATCGAAAGCGATTTTTGATTTATCCCATATATTGATAGACAAATATGATGGCGAAGTGCCCCAAAGTTTTGAACAGCTAGAAGAGCTGCCCGGTGTGGGTCATAAAACAGCTTCCGTTGTAATGTCGCAAGCATTTGGAGTACCCGCATTTCCAGTGGATACGCATATCCATCGCCTAGCGTATCGTTGGACTTTGAGCACAGGGAAAAACGTTGATAAAACCGAAAAAGACCTCAAGAGATTGTTTCCAAAAGAGATTTGGAACAAATTGCATTTGCAAATTATTTTCTTCGGAAGGGAGTACTGTCCTGCTAGAGGGCACGACCCCAACCAATGCCCGATTTGCAGTAAATACGGCAGAAAAACATTGTTTAAAAAATAGACTTATCCGATTATTCATTTTACAATATTCATTCTTCATTAATGAACATTCATACCATAGACCAAAACTTTAGAGACCAGAGCCAATCCATTGCCGCTTTCATTGTAGAAAGTAGCGAAGGACCGATTTTATTTGAATGTGGTCCGCACTCAACGATGCCCACTACTCATGAGGGAATCGAAGCAGCAGGTTTTAAGGTTTCAGATATAAAACATGTCTTCTTAACACATATTCACTTCGACCATGCCGGGGCAGCTTGGTGGTATGCCAAGCATAATGGCGCCAAGGTCTATGTACATCCGAGAGGCTACAAGCACATGCTTAATCCTGAGCGATTATACGGCTCGGCAAAACGGATTTACGGGGATATGATGGATGTACTTTGGGGGAGAATGGAAGCTATCGATGAGACCTTGCTTGTATCGGTAGAGGATGGACAACATTTTCAAATAGGAAACATAGAAATCAAGGCATTGCATACGCCAGGTCATGCCGTTCATCATATTGCTTGGCAAATGGGCGACCAAATCATAGCTGGAGACGTCGCTGGTTGCAAAATTGGGACTGGTATCGTAGTCCCGCCCTGTCCGCCACCAGATATAAATATTGAAGACTGGGAAAATTCGATTCAAATACTAAGAGATGCCCAGCCCAAATCCCTTTGGCTGACGCATTATGGAGAGGTGACGAATATAGACGAGCACCTAGACCGCTTGACTTGGATTTTGCATGATTGGGCAGGCTTTATCAAACCTTATTTTGAAAAAGGGGCTAGCATCGAAGCGACGACGCCTGATTTCTTGGAGTATGTCAATCAGCAATTGTTGGATGGCGGTGTACCAAAGGAAGATTTGCCAAGGTATGAAGCGGCGAATCCTTCTTTTATGAGTGTCGCAGGTTTGATGCGTTACTGGACGAAGAAGATGGAAAAGAAAGCATAGTCATTATTCAACTTTTTCCACATATCATCAATCGGGCAGGAGGATTGCCTTTTGAGGTACTAGAGGAGGTAGAATTATCTGCCTTTCGGCAAATTTCAGAGGACTTGCTTGTTCTGAAACGCTTTCTATTGGACTTTAGTGAAACAGCTAGTGGTGCCCTTATCAAGAAAATCAGATATGATGTAAGCAATAGAAAACAACTCAAAAAAGGACTGCAAAAAGTTAGGTGTTTCAAGTCCTTTCTAGGGCAGGAATTGAGTTTTTTGGAGTCTTTGTTTCCAAAAATTGACTGGAAAACCTATCAATTCAAGGCGGAACGATATGCCAATTTGCTAGGAGAATTACAGGGGATAGAATTGGATTATTCTAGTTTGAAAAAACTGATAAAAGAAGAAAAACTAGTAGAAGGCATCCATGCTATCCATCACGATTTGAACAAAACCATACAAAAGGGACTTAGCTCTAAGCAAAGCAAGAAAAATCGTCGGGCGGCGCTGACCTCTTTACAGATTTTGACGCGTACTTGCGCTAAAACGATTCCTTTTTCAACGCTTGGTACGGTTGGCTTGGAGTCGCTGTCTATTG
>JAHDBO010000005.1 GCA_020630355.1 Saprospiraceae bacterium | reverse complement strand
GGCTCATCCAAAATATAGGTAATCCCTGTTAGTTGAGAACCGATTTGAGTCGCTAGGCGGATACGCTGCGATTCTCCACCCGATAGCGTTCTAGCAGGGCGATTGAGCGTCAAGTAATCCAAGCCGACATGGAGCAGGAAACCCAGGCGGAGTTTTAGCTCTTTCAAAATGTCCTTGCCGATTTTCGCTTGGCGTGCACTCAGTTTTCCGTCAAGGGAAGTAACCCATTCTAATAAGGCCGAAATATCCAGATTGCTTATATCTGCAATATTTTTATCATCGAGTTTGAAATGAAGGGACTCTTTTTTCAATCGCTGACCTTGGCAAGTGGGACAGGTGTTGATAGTCATGAAATCTTCTACCCAACGACGGATGGAATCCGAAGAGGAATTATCATGCCAGCGTTTGAGCATATTGGTTAAGCCCTCGTAGGCGAGGTTGTATTTGTGCTCTCCGTTCCTATCCATTTTAATGGCGAGTTTCTCGTCTCCACCATAAAGGATGGTCTTCATTGCCTCCTCGGGAATGTCTTTGACAGGAGTCGCAAAAGAGAATTTATACTTTTGGGAAATGGCTCTCAGTTGCTTGAAGGTGTGATTTTTACGCACTTCTCCAAACGGGGCGATTCCTTGTTCATTGATGCTTTTGCTATCGTCAGGAACGACAAGACTTAGGTCTACCTCGTTGATTTTTCCTAGTCCATTACAAGAAGGGCAAGCGCCATAGGGAGAGTTGAAAGAAAAAGCGTTCGGGGAAGGCTCTTCGTAAGAAATGCCCGATTCAGGACACATTAAGTGCTTGCTAAAAGGTAAGATGTTTTCAGAATCGTGTTCTTGTATGAAAATCAATCCTTTGCCGAGGCGCAAGGCAATTTTAAGCGAAGAGATTAAGCGTTCACGACGTTCATCAGAGGCTTTGATTCTATCTACCACCAACTCGATATCGTGTACTTTGTAACGGTCAGCTTGAAGACCTACTGTCAAGTCCAGTATTTCGCCATCTACTCTGACTTTGGTGTACCCTTGTTTCCTATAGGAGTCAAAAAGTTCTCTATAATGTCCTTTTCTACCTCGAATCAAAGGGGCGAGAATGATGATTTTTTTATTGTTGAAATTGGAGTAAATCTGCTCCATGATTTGGTCTTCGGTGTACTTGACCATTTTTTTGCCCGTGACATAAGAATAAGCTTCTCCTGTCCGAGCAAAGAGCAATCGGAAGAAGTCGTAAATCTCAGTAACCGTGCCTACCGTTGAGCGTGGATTTCTTCCAGTTGTTTTTTGTTCTATGGAGATTACAGGGCTTAAACCTGTGATTTGTTCCACATCGGGACGTTCCATGTCGCCTATGAACTGGCGGGCATAGGAAGTAAAGGTTTCCATATAACGGCGCTGACCTTCAGCATAAATCGTATCGAAGGCCAAAGAGGATTTTCCGCTACCGCTAATGCCAGTGATGACTACCAGCTTGTTTCTGGGAATGGAAACTTGCACGTCTTTTAGGTTGTGTACTTTGGCGCCGATAACATTAATGAAGTTATTATCTGGAAGTTGATTCATTGATTTCTATTTCTCTTTATTCTAAACAACACGATATGGTTTTTGATTTGTCAATCCTTGGGCAATTGACAGTAAATAGACATATATGTTTTTTGATAAATTTTAATTTTCTACTTTTCTTATTTTTATACTCGTGATGACATATTGCTTTGTTTTTTAATATCTGAAAATCAAGGCGTTTGTGTAGAATAAATATAAGTGCTTGGCATTGTTTTTGATGATAAATCACTGTAAGTTTTATCTTATTAAAATGATATTTTTCTCTTTTGAAAGTAACCTTTAACATGGGTTCTCGTAAATCATAAGGTGCAAAAGTAAATAGACGTTGTGAATTAATTCAGAATTCTGTCTTATGTACAAGAACAAACATCTTAAAATCACTCTTTTTTTCAAAAAGTTCAAGGTCTTTGCCTTGGGGCTACTGGTCTTTGTTTTTGTTTCTTCTTGTGATAGAACAGCCCCTGAAAATTTGAATCCAACCCTTACTGTTGAAGACGAGCGCGCTATTGGAGAAGCTTTTGAAGGCTTGATTAGAAAACAGACTAATTTATTCAAAGCAATTCCCGTATCTCAAAAACCTGTTTTATACGATTATCTCAATAATGTTTTACAGCAAATCTTAAACCTAGACAATGTAAATATCAAGTCTAGAGATTATGATTGGGAAATTATCGTTATTGACGACATTCGAGTAAATACTGCCTTTACGGCACCGGGAGGGAAGATTTTCATTTATACGGGACTTTTGCGCTATATGAGTGACGAGTCCCAATTAATTGCCATGTTGGCACATGAGGTTTACTATGCTGACCGTTCTAGACGAGAAACAAAAGAATCTTTGAGCCCGGTAATGGAACGTTTAGTGGCAACAAAAGCGGAAGACGGTATTGGAACTAAATTCTTTTTAGATATTGCGAGTGGCGTTGCTGATGAATCCGTAGCAGCGGGGGTCGCAAGAGAATTGTATGATTTGCCAATGCAAGAACAACAGGTTACCGCAGCTGATTTTTTCTCCCTTCAAGCTGTTAGTAATTTTGCTTACACTTGTGATGGTTTAGCAAGAATCCTGAAAGAAATTAAGGATGATTTTCAAAATGGAAGTATACAAAGCTTTAATTGGTTGAATATCCGTCCGCCTTTGTACGAAGGTAATGGCGCTGCTTTTCGGGATAGAATTGATGAATTGATGCACAATATCATCAATGATAGTGGTTGTGTTTCTGAAGAGAATACGATACTCAACTCTGAGAACTATGTCAATAATGTTTTAACGAGAATCTAAAACGATTTCTCCAAAACGCCTATCCCAAAAAGTGCATAGTCATATTTTATGGGGTCTTCTGGGCACATCTCTTTTAAGTTACTGCTTAACTCAAGCACCGTTTTCCAATCCTTCTGTTTTCTGTCAACAAGATTGAACCTTCTAGCGATTCTATCTACGTGTACATCGTAAGGTATAAGTAGTTGACTAGGGTCGATGCTGTTCCACAAACCAAAATCTACTCCAGCCTCATCCGTTCTGACCATCCATCTCAAAAACATATTCAAGCGTTTGCAAGTCGATTTTCTATCTGGGGTGGCAACGTGTTTCCGAGTACGTTGAGGAGCGTTTTCTAAATCAAAAAAAGTCTGGTGAAAGCCCGAAAGCGCAGCACCGATATGCTCGGAATCTTTGTCGATATGTTTGGCGAAAGCCTCTTCTAGAGAATGATGTTTTTTATAGTACTGTTGAAAAAAGGCTAGGAAATAAAGGGTGTCCAATGGTTGGAAAGTACGATGTTTAAAAGAGAGTAGCTTTGCTCGGTCTTTCTCTTCATGGTTGACGATAAAATCATAAGGTGCATTGTCCATTAGCTGAAACAAACTTGTTGCCTTGTTTATGATTGTTTTTCTTTGTCCCCACGAGAGCATCGCTGTCCAAAAACCAGTGATTTCTATGTCTTGGAGTTTGGTGTATTGGTGTGGAATGGAGATAGGGTCATTGGGTATGAAGTCAGCGGTATTGAAAAGCTGAACTTTCTGGTTCAAGAAGCTTTTTAAGTCTCCTTTGTGCGCTGGTCTGGGTGTCATTGTTGGGATTGTTAGCTCGTTTTTTCAAACGTTTAATCTAAAACAAGGTTTAAATTGTTCAATAGACATTATTCTATGTTTGATTTTGGTAAAAACAGTAGGCTATAAAAGAATGATTTTTAATCTAATATCTAAAGACTAATTACTAATATCTGATTTTAGAATAAAATCTAATTAACTGATGTATTTTTACATTTTACGAAAGTAACCCGCATTTACAAGTTTTCAAACCTACTTAATTTATGAGTGTTAGTCCAGATGCATCGTACTGGTTCTTGGAGGACCTCGATTTGACTGGGATTATGTGTCCCAAGAAACAAGCCATGGCGGGCGATAAACACGTGCATAAACGCTATAAGAAAGGAGAATATATTTATTTGCCAGACGAATACGCCGATAGGATTTTTTTGATTTCTGACGGCAGGGTCAAAATTGGTACTTATTCTGATACAGGTAAGGAAATTACCAAGGCCATCCTAGGAATGGGAGAGGTTTTTGGTGAGTTGGCACTGGTTGGAGCGGCAAAGCGAAGAGATTTTGCAGTAGCGATGGAAGGGACGGAGCTCTGCATGATGACGGTGGATGAAATGAAGGCGATGATGAAAGAGTATAGTAGCCTCGGTCTTTTTTTGATGCAGGTTTTTGGTTCTAGAAAATTAGAAATGGAACGTCGCTTGGAGTCTTTAGTCTTTAAGGATTCTCGTTCTAGGATAGTAGAATATTTAAAACACCTTGGCGAAACGAAAGGGAAGCGAGTAGGTTACGAAATGCTAGTGCGCAATTTCTTGACCCATCAAGAAATTGCAAACATGACCGCCACTTCTAGGCAAACGGTTACTACAGTACTCAACGAATTGCGCAGCAATAATATCATTACGTTCAATAGAAAACGCTTGTTGATTCGAGATATGGACAAATTAGTTTAGCGATAGCAGTCCTCTTTATATATAGACATTATTCTGTTTTCGGTTTTGGAAAATCTAGAAATCTATAAAAGATTGGTTTCCAATTTAATATCTAAAGACTAATGTCTGAAATCTAATGATTAAAATATTCCTTTTTCATGCCTGCTTTTAAGATTGATTCTCCGTTTCAGCCTACTGGTGACCAACCTCAGGCAATCGAGCAACTGGTAGGAGGGATAAACGATGGTGAAAAGCATCAGGTTTTGCTTGGTGTGACAGGTTCTGGTAAAACCTTCACGATGGCAAATGTGATTCAGCAATTGAATCGGCCCACCTTGATATTGACTCACAACAAAACATTGACAGCTCAATTGTATAGTGAGTTTAAGCAGTTTTTTCCTGATAATGCGGTGGAGTATTTTGTATCTTATTACGATTATTATCAGCCAGAAGCTTATTTGTCTGTCACGGATACATATATAGAAAAAGATTTACAGATCAATGAAGAAGTAGATAAACTACGGCTCCGAGCGACTTCCTCTATTCTGTCAGGGCGTCGGGATATTATCGTTGTCGCCTCGGTTTCCTGTATTTATGGTATGGGAAATCCAGAGGACTATAAAAGTGGTATTATCCGAATTTTTCCTGGTCAGAAAATTACTAGGAATACCTTTTTGTACCAATTGGTAGAAATCCTTTACGCTAGGACAGAGGGAGATTTGGGGAGAGCTATGTTCAGGGTGAAAGGAGATACCGTCGATATTAATCTGCCTTATGTGGATTATGGTTATCGGGTTACTTTTTTTGGAGATGAGATTGAAGAAATAGAACGATTGGAAATCGAATCAGGAAAAACGATAGAAGCAATCGACAATGCAGCGATTTTTCCAGCGAATTTATATGTCGCACCAAAAGATAGGATGAAGGGCATCATTCGGAATATCGAAGACGAGCTACACGAACAGGTACAGTATTTTGAATCGGAAAGGCGTTATCTAGAGGCAAAGCGCATTCATGAGCGAACGACTTTTGACTTGGAGATGATGCGGGAGCTGGGCTATTGCTCAGGAGTGGAGAATTATTCTCGTTTTTTTGATGGTAGAAAACCAGGAACAAGACCTTTCTGTTTGTTGGATTATTTTCCAGATGATTTCTTGATGATTATTGACGAAAGTCATGTGACTTTGCCACAAGTACGAGGAATGTGGGGAGGCGACCGTGCTAGAAAGAAAAACTTAGTGAACTTCGGCTTTCGCTTGCCATCGGCATTGGACAACCGACCTTTGAGTTTCATGGAATTTGAGTCGATGGTCAATCAAATTGTTTACGTCAGTGCCACGCCTGCGGATTACGAATTGGAGCAAACCGATGGTTTGTTTGTGGAGCAATTGATTCGCCCGACGGGACTGCTCGACCCACCAATTGAAGTTCGCCCTAGTGTCAATCAAATCGACGATTTACTAGACGAAATCAATAAACGGATTCAAATCAAAGAGCGTGTACTCGTAACGACACTGACCAAAAGAATGTCCGAGGAGTTGACAAAATATCTGACTTCGCTCAATATTAGTTGTCGATACATTCATTCTGAAGTCGATACAATGGACAGGGTGGAAATTTTGAGGGATTTACGATTAGGCGTTTTTGATGTGTTGATTGGGGTGAATCTTTTGAGAGAGGGCTTGGATTTGCCAGAGGTTTCTTTGGTTGCTATTCTGGATGCAGACAAAGAAGGGTTTCTAAGGAATACAAGGTCGTTGACGCAAACGGCTGGGCGGGCTGCTCGTAACTCCAATGGTCTGGTCTTGTTCTATGCGGATAAAGTGACGGACTCCATGCGCCGCACCATAGAGGAAACCAATAGACGCCGAGCGAAGCAAATGGCATACAATGAAAAACACGGCATTACTCCTCGTACCGTCAAAAAATCGAGGGAGGAAATCATGGAACAAGAATCTATCTTATCAATAAGAGGTGGCAGCAACGCTTATATCGAACCAGAGGAGTTGGACATAGCAGCGGACCCTGTGGTGGCTTATGCCAGTCGGGAGCAGTTGGAAAAAATGATAGATGCTACAGAAAAACAAATGAAAAAGGCGGCTAAAGATTTAGATTTTATTTCTGCGGCACAGTTGCGAGATGAAATGCAAGCTCTGAAAAAACGATTGCGGGAACTTCCTTGATTTTGATGGCTTCCAAACTGGCATTTTTCTGAGAAAAGTATCATTTTTGCGAAAGCAAACTCAAATCCCTCAAACTGCATTCATGTTGACTCAATTCCATTATCCTAAAGCGATGTCGCCGACGATCCTCGACGACTACTTGGCGCATGGGTGGTACCGGATGGGGCAGTCTATATTTACGACTAAGTTGCTTTGCTTAGAGGGGGATATGTATTCTACGGTTTGGGTGCGGTTGGATCTACGTAATTATACTTTTCGGAAAAGTCTTAGAAAACTGTATCGGAAGAACACAAAGCAATTTCGGGTAGAATTTGGTGATTTTGATTTGAATGAAGAAAAAGAAATGCTCTTTCAGAAGCATAAGGTGCGTTTTGATGGCTATGTCAGTCCTACCTTATCCGACTCTCTTTTAGATAGCCAACGAGGCAATATTTATCATACCAAAGAATTTAGGGTTTACGATGGAGAACAGCTGATAGCAACCAGTTTTTTTGATTTAGGTAAAAATAGTTCGGCGAGCATCATGGGGCTATTCGACCCCGCTTATGATAAACATAGCCTTGGTTTTTTTACCATGTTATTAGAAATTCAGTATTGCAAAGAGCAAGGTATTGATTTTTATTATCCTGGATATGTAGTACCTCGCTACCCAAGTTTTGATTACAAGCTACGCATAGGGGATACAGAGTATTATAATAACAAGACGGACAAATGGCTGCCTTTAGATATGTTGGAACAAGGGGAGTTGCCGGCCGAAAAAATGTATGCCAAGCTTAGAGCGGTTTATACCAAAATAGCAGACAGAGGAATTGAACCTGCCTTATGGACTTATCCTTTTTATGATAAGGTGATAACAGGGATTGAGGATTATCATTTTCTACAAATCCCTTTGTTCTTATTATGTAAAAAAAGAGGAACACAATACTTTGTTGTCGCTTATGATTACCAATCGCATCTTTACAAATTCAGTGTTTACGAAGTCTTTGAAGAATTGAATTATTATAGCATTCTGTACGCTGATTTTGGAAGAGGCAACTGTTTCGCCAACTTCCTAGAAGAGCACCTTCATCTGCTCGAAACGACCTCTGCCGATGAAATAGCGGATGAAGTAGAGAAATATCTAGCTTGATTGAATATCTAGTGTAGTGTTTTTTAAAACGAGGCGTTTAAATTCAATTCAAATATTTTCAATATTACAAGAAAAGCGTACCTTTGCAGCCCAATTGATTAGCTATTGGAAGGTACAATGTTTTCCAGATTTGTTTTCAAAGGAAAATAAACTGAAAAGATTCTATTCAGAAAATAGTTCACCAAGGCGAAAGCCTAATAAAAATCGAACCTCCAATGATGGACGAAAAAGATCTGAACGAGGAAGTAAACAATGCTGCCGAAGAGGCACAAGATGCAGTTGAAGAAACTGTAGAACACATGGATGATATCCATGACAAAGCAGAGGCTGCTGCGGAAGAGGCGAAAGTGGAAGAAACGGAAGAGGTGGCTGAAGCGAAAGCAGAAGAAAAAGTAGCGGAAGAACTAACTCCGCCTACTGCACACGATGATTTTGATTGGTCAAGAGGTAAGCGTAATACATTGCCTTATACAGATGAGCAAATCAAAGGCTTTTTGAATGACTACGACGCTACTTTGAGCGAAGTGATTCAAAATGAAATGGTCAAAGGTAAAGTAACGGCTATTACTGATGGGGATGTTGTATTGGACATCAACTACAAATCAGATGGTCTAGTATCTTTGTCAGAATTTAGAGACACGCCTGACCTAGGGGTGGGAGATGAGATAGAGGTATATGTAGAACAACAAGAAGATGCTAGAGGACAATTGAAATTGTCTCGCCGTAAAGCAAAATTGTTGAGAGCATGGGAAGACATCAAGGAGTCTCATGCTTCTGGCAAAGTCATCAAAGGTACGGTTATCAGTAAGACGAAAGGTGGTTTGATTGTCAACTGTAGCGGTTTAGAGACATTCTTGCCAGGCTCTCAAATTGATATTAAGCCAATTATTGATTACGATTCCTACGTTGGTAAAACAATGGAATTCAAAGTGGTCAAAATCAACGAAGCTATCAAAAATGCTGTGGTTTCTCACAAAGCGCTTATCGAAAGCGATTTGGCAGAGCAGCGCGAGCAAATCATTGGCAGCCTAGAGAAAGGACAAGTATTAGAAGGTATTGTGAAGAATATCACAGACTTTGGTGCGTTCTTGGACTTGGGTGGTGTCGATGGTCTTTTGTATATCACAGATATTTCTTGGGGACGTATTTCTCACCCGAACGAGATTTTGGAATTGAACCAAAAAATCAACGTGGTGGTGTTGGATTTCGACGAGAACAAGAAACGTATCTCTCTTGGTTTGAAGCAATTGCAACCACATCCATGGGAAGTTTTGGCTGCGGAAATCAGCGAAGGTTCAGTGGTGAAAGGAAAAATTGTAAATATCGAGGACTACGGAGCGTTCCTAGAAATTCAGCCAGGCGTAGAGGGCTTGATCCACGTATCGGAGGTTTCTTGGAGCAACCAACCAGTCAATGCAAGAGAGTACTTCAAGTTGGGACAAGAGTACGATGCTAAAGTCGTGACTATCGACAGAGAAGACCGTAAGATGTCCTTGAGTATCAAGCAAATGTCTGAAGATCCATGGAGCAAAATCGAAGAATTGTTCCCACTGGAAAGCCGACACACTGGTGATGTGAAGAACTTGACGCCTTATGGTGTGTTCGTTGAGTTGAACGATGGCATCGGTGGCATGGTTCACATCTCTGACTTGTCTTGGACGAAGCGTTACCAACACCCGTCTGAGTACACGAAAGTAGGTAGCCAGATTGAGGTTGTCATTCTTGATATTGATAAAGGAAGCCGTAAGTTGTCTCTAGGGCACAAACAAATTGAGGAGAATCCATGGGATACTTTTGAATCTGTATTCCCTGTCGGTTCTTACCATGAAGCAACCGTAATCCGTCGGGACGATAGAGGTGCTATCGTACAATTACCTTATGGTTTGGAGGCTTATGCACCCATCAAGCACGTAAGAAAAGAAGACGGAACGCCTGCTAATGTTGACGATGTATTGACATTCAAAGTGATTGAATTCAATAGAGACGATAAGCGCATCTTGGTTTCTCACACTAGATATTTAGATGATATCAGACGTGAGGCGAAAGAAGAAGTTCGTAAAGAAAAAGATACAGAAAGAAAAGAAACTCGTCAAGCAGTGAAGAAAACTCAAGCAAAAGTTGAGAAGACGACACTAGGAGATATGAGTATCTTTGATGAGATTAAAGAACAATTGAAAGATCAAGACGAGAAATAATCTCTTGTTTGATTAAAATATAAATCCCTCTGAAAATTTATTTTCAGGGGGATTTTTTATAGAACTAGGCTTAACTTAGAAATAAAATAATTCTAGTAATACTTGATTGTTAAATTTGGTATATATCTTTACTTTCGTGAAATCATTTGAAAATAAACAACTCATGACGCGTTCGATTTTATTGTTTTTTGTATTTTTTTTTACCGCACTAATCGTAGGATGTGGAGGTTCAGGTTCTTCTTATAAAGAATTAAACCTATTGCAGTATGGTCTGCCCTTAACGATTATGGCACCAGATAGTACGGAAGTAACCGTTGCAGAGTTGGGGATGTCTAAAGATGTAGCGATAAAAGCAGGGGAGGACTATTCTATCAATGTATTGGCGTCGGATGCTTATTCCACAGATGTTAAACAATTGAAAACAGACGAACTAGAAGCGATTAAAACAGGGCGTTATTTTTCGAAGGTAGTAAAGGAAGAGGATGCTGGTTTTATCTATGAAACGGTAGTGGATTCGACGGAAGTGAGTTATGGCTTTGTTTATATGCGTGTGAAAGGAGATAGGGAATATAAAATTCAAAACGGTGCTTTTGGGAAATATACTCTGGAGCAAGTAGAGGATATGTATGCGTCTGTAAAGCCAATCAAACGATAAACTGAACCAGGAAAAATAGACCAGAGAAGGGGTGTTGTTGATTCAACTTCCCTTTTTTTGTTTTTTAGAAAAAGATTGGATGAAATTTGAGTTGCCCTTGATTGTTGTATTCTAGTGCAGGTGCTGGTATCTTGAACACATTGGCAGCCGAAAGAACGGCGTTCCAAAACTTGCTTCTGGTCTTGATTCGGCTCAAATCAACATCTAGCGATAAGTAAAACTGCCTAGTCCTAGGATAAAGCGCTTCAGGTACGATAAAAATATTTCCATCCTCATCTTCCCATTCATTATCTGTTCCTCCGTATAAGTTTTGAGCCCCATAACCAATGGCTACATTGAGCCATTTAGGCAGCCATTGACTTTCTTTTTTTGAAAAAGCATCCAAATTAAAAGACAGCCACATCGTAGTAGCATTATAGTCCTTGACCATGATTTCTGGGATGTTGGTGCCGTATAATTCATCACTCCTTGCCCGAAGTGTCGTACTTGCCAAACCATTGGTTGAAAGGATGGTATGTTCAGGAACCGCTTGGCGGAAGGAAGAATACTTCATCACGATACGTTGCTCTTTCCAGTGCAGTTCTTGTCCTAGAAAAAGCAATGAGCCAGCCGTATTAAAAGCAACGTCCCCCCATGAAAAACCCCATTGTTCGGAGTAAGCATCCAGCATTTCAAGCGTCAGTTGCAAGCCAGTACTAATACCAGCCCCCGTCCAAGCGGCTTGCTCCTGACTAAGCCCCGTCCAGCGATAAAGCTTGGAAGCCCAAACACTATAAAAATAAGCAGTATAAGTATGCCCTACTTTATCCATGTCTTCCCATTCTCCAAAATCATTGAAGAACCGAAAGCTAGAACGGGGATACTGTTTGTACCAGAGTTCGTTTAAGCCGATTAAAGTTCCTGTATAAGCAGCGGCACCCGAGCCTGTCACCAACCAAAATCGCTTTTTATTTAAGGTGTCGGAAGGGGTGAAAAAGGAGTTTTGGCTGTAGTTGTCCTGTAAAGTTTGGGATAAGGAATCATTCGCCGAAAGGCAAATAACAAGCAACAAAAAAAAGAACCGACGTATGTTTTTATCCTTCAAATACATACTTCGGTTCTTTTTTAAGTTTCATAGTTAATCTCAGTTGCGTTTTACGCAACTTGAGTTAGTTAGAATTTATTAAGCTTCCGCATTCAAGGTAGCATGTGTTGCATCCAAAATAGCACGAACACTTGCTAGGTCTTTGGACTGTGCATATACCCTAAGAACAGGCTCTGTACCAGAAGGTCGCATCATCACCCATTCGTCGTTTCCTAGGTGGAATTTATGTCCATCCAAATCTTCGACACGCTCCACTTTATAATCGCCAAACGCAGTATAAGTGCCATTTTTACAATTATCAACTATTGCCAGTTTACGCTCGTTGGTTAAGTGCAAATCATCTCTATCCAAGGCAAAAGGGCCAACAATATCGTAGACTTCCTGTATCAGTTCTTTGAGGCTTTTTCCTGTTTTCGCCATAAATTCCATGATGACTAAGCCAATCCAGATACCATCTCGCTCTGGGATATGTCCTGCGACTGCCAGTCCGCCAGACTCTTCACCACCGACCAAAACAGTGGTATGGGTCATGATTTCGGCGATGTATTTGAAACCAATTTTCGTCACGTCGAAATCCAATCCAAAGTGCTCCGCTAGCTTCCTCATTTTATCCGTCACGGAGAAAGTAACGACTACCTTGCCATCCATTTCCTTGTATTTTTTCAAATACAATAACAACAAATTCAAAATATGGTGAGAATCCACAAAATTGCCATCTTCATCATAAAGGCCAATTCGGTCTGCGTCGCCATCGTTTGCTAATCCCAAGTCGATGGAAGCGTTATTTTTACAAACAGCAGCCAATTCCCCTAGGTTTCTATGGATAGGTTCTGGTGCTTGCCCCATAAAAGAGGGGTTGTAGTCACAGTGTAGCATGGTAGCCTTAGGGAATAGTTTTTTAATAACATTCATCCCTGCGCCATACATGGCATCGTAAGCCAGTCCAATATTGGCTTCCTTGATGGCATCCAAGTCGAAGCTGGATTTCACATGTTCGATATAAATGCTTTCTAAATCAATATAGTTGAACAAACCCAAATCAAGCATTTCTTCTAGGGATGGCAGGGCACCATCGTAAGGTGTGCTAGGGATTTGCGCCTCTACTGCGCTAATGTCAGCAGGGATAGAAGGGCCTCCAAAATTGGATTTAAGTTTGAAACCATTATAGGATGGTGGATTATGGCTTGCCGTGATGACAATGCCTAGGTCAGACTTTGTCTTGACAACGCCTAAAGAAACCATTGGTGTGGACACAAAACCTTTTGCCAAGTGAACTTTAATGCCATAAGCACCCATTATTTTGGTAGCTGTTTCTGCAAAAAGTTGTCCTGCAAAGCGGCAGTCATGACCGATTACCACTTTCGAGTAGCCTTTTTCTTTCATCCATTTGGCAGTGCCTTCTGTCACTCTTTTGACATTGTCTACCGTATATTCTTGGGCGATTATCGCTCTCCATCCATCTGTTCCAAACTTGATTTTCGACATATTGAGATTTGGTTTAGTCGTTTATATCGATTAAATTAAATTCTTGGTTTTAAAGGGGAAATCTGGCTCAAATATACTTGAATTCCCGTAATTTGTCAGCATTTTAAGTTTAAGGAGTTTAACTTGGGGTTTGGTAAATCTTGAACTTGACACTTTTTTAAATTTAAGCAGTTATTGCAAGGTGGGGTTGAAATTTTAGAGATTTTTGTTTACCTCATGAAATCTTAGAAGCCAAAAGCCAATATGAAAGACACGTACCGCCATCAAGGATTGAGGAGGCAGTTGATTGATGCGCTGAGGCAGAAGGGGCTTCGGGATGAACGAGTACTGGAGGCGATGCTAAGATTGCCGAGGCATTTTTTTTTAGAGGCGGCTTTCGCCGAAAAGGCATATCAGAATGTAGCCTTTCCGATTGGGGTAGGGCAGACCATTTCGCAACCCTATACGGTAGCTTATCAGACGAGCCTGCTAGAAGTCAGAAAACGAGATAAAGTGCTAGAAATCGGAACAGGTTCGGGGTATCAAGCGGCTGTGCTTGCTTTATTGGAAGCAAGAGTGTTTACGATTGAACGACAAGAATTTTTATACCAAAAAACGAAAACCCTATTGCAGAAAATTGGTTTAAAAGGCATTCGTTGTTATCATCGGGATGGCTACAAGGGAATGCCTGAAATGATGCCTTTTGATAAAATCCTAGTGACTTGCGGAGCAGAAGAAGTGCCGGAAGCTTTGAAGTCGCAGCTTAAAATCGGTGGTATTTTAGTGGTACCTGTGGGCAAAGAAGGCAGACAAAAAATGCTCAAAATCACTCGACTATCATCAGAAGAATACAACGAAGAATCCCTTGAAGATTTTAAATTTGTCCCTTTTTTGAAAGGCGTCGAAAAGTTGTAATCAATAGATTTTAGACATTAGTCTTTAGATATTAGATTGTAAATCATCCCTTTATAGTTTTTTTGGTTTTCTAAGAAACAGGGATAGAAATAATATCTCATCAATCATCATCCATCAATTATAAATAATGGACTACAAGAACCCTAGTCTAATTGTCAATAGCTCGGAAATAAAGCCGGGAAGTATCACGTGGAAAAGTCCATCCAACTTGGCATTGGTCAAGTACTGGGGCAAACACGGGCTGCAGTTGCCTAGGAATCCATCGATAAGTTTTACCTTAAGTGAAGCCTTTACACAAACAAGTCTAGAATACGCAGCTAAGACAGATGCTAGCCAAGAAATCCAACTAGATTTTTATTTTGACGGGGAAGAAAACGAGGTTTTCAAAACAAAGCTACTGAAGTTTCTAGTGAGTATTACGGAGATATTTCCCTTCTTGAAGCAACTGCATTTAACGATTCGTTCGAGCAATTCATTTCCTCATTCTTCTGGTATTGCTTCTTCTGCTTCGAGTATGAGCGCACTCGCCTTGTGCCTATGCTCTCTAGAAGAGAAACTGTTTGGAACGCTAAAAGGAGACACCGCATTTGACAAAAAAGCCTCCTTCGTTTCAAGATTGGGTTCTGGCTCTGCTTGCCGTTCGGTTTATGCGGAGTTTGGACTTTGGGGGGCAATGGGAGAGGTGGAAGGTTCGTCCGATATGTTTGCGATTGCTTATACCGAGAAAATAGACCCTGTGTTCAAAACTTTTCACGATGCCATTTTGATTTCTAGTGCAGGAGAAAAAGGGGTATCCAGTCGAGCAGGTCATGGTCTGATGGAGGGCAATCCTTACGCTGAGTTGCGCTACACGCAGGCTCGTCAGCACATGCATCAGCTATTGAGTGCGATGGAAATGGGTGACTTGGAGCGTTTTGGACATATTGTGGAAAACGAGGCTTTGACACTTCATGCGCTGATGATGACTTCAAATCCATCTTACATTTTGCTGAAGCCGGATACGCTCCATATTATTGAAAAGGTAAGAAAATATCGAAAAGAAACAGGGCATCCTGTCTATTTCAGTTTAGATGCTGGCCCTAATATTCACTTATTATATCCCGATGCTATTAAAACATCGATTGTACAATTTATTGAAAACGAATTAGTGCAACACTGCGAGAATGGCAGATGGATTTCTGATAAAGTCGGACAAGGTCCTGAACAACTATAAGTGAGAGGTGAGCAGTAGATTGATGTCCGTTGATTTGATTTGGAAACGTTCTCCAAGATAGTCATTCGTCAAGCAACCCTTATACACATAAACACCATGTCTTAAGCCAGCATCATCGTGTATAAGTCTTTCAATACTGCCCGTGCCCTGTGCTTTCAAAAGTAGAGGCGTCATAATGTTACTTACGGCTATAGATGCCGTTCTAGAGATTTTAGAGGCGATATTGGGGACGCAATAATGTATGACATCGTGCTTAACAAAAGTTGGTCTATCGTGCGTCGTCACCCTAGAGGTGGCAAAGCAACCGCCTTGGTCGATACTGACATCAATGATAACAGCGCCTGATTTCATTTTTTCTACCATATCCTCACTGACTATAACGGGTGTACGGCCCGTCTCCGAGTGGATAGCTCCGATGACCACGTCGGCACTGAGCAGTTCGCCTGTCAAGTAGGTCGGATTGATAGTGGAAGTGTACAGTTGATGCCCCACTTGATTTTGGATACGCATTAGTTTGTAGACATTATTATCAAAAATGCGTACTTCCGCTCCTAGTCCTAATGCGGTACGAACCGCAAATTCCGCCACGACACCAGCTCCTAGTATTACTACTTTAGCAGGCGGTACACCAGAGATTCCCCCTAGCAAGACCCCCTTCCCTTTATTGGAAGTAGTCAGCAATTCGGCAGCGGTAAGCATTGCACTGATGCCGGCCATCTCGCTCAAAATACGCACCAAAGGAAATGTGCCAGACTCGTCTTTGATGTATTCCATTGCCAATGCCGTGACCCTTTTTTGGCGGAGGCGGTAGATGTACTCTGCGTTAAGCGTTGGCAAATGAAGGGGCGATAAAAATATTTGGCCTGGTCTAAAAAAGTCTATCTCTTCCTCGGATGGTGGGGTTGTTTTTAGAATGATATTGGCTTTGAAAACCTGTTCTTTGCTATATGCAATATCCGCCCCTGCTTCGGAAAAATCATGGTCGGAGAAATAGGATTTTTCTCCAGCTCCAGCTTCAACAACAACTCGATGCCCTGCGGCTACCAAGTTGGCAATCGAAGAAGGGACGAGTGCTACCCTGTTTTCTTGAAAAGTACTTTCCTTTGGAATACCTATAAATAATTTATTCGGACGCTGCATGACATCTAGCCGTTCTTCTTGTGGGCGCAAAGAACCTTCTGTGAATATCTTTGGTATTGGGATTTTCTTTTCGCTCATGTATCAGTGCTTGTCTTCGTTGTAATTTGTTTAGGAGCTACGATTTTAGAAACCATAATTTAAACAAAAGGAATAATTAAGGTTTGCTATGAAAAACGATGCTTTACAAAAATAAAATATTTCGAGCGGACTCGTCGATGTTTTTGATTTGAATTTGGATGACTTCGGGAGGAAGGATAGGCGCAGCGACACCGGGCCACTCAATAAAACACCAGTTATTACGGTATAAATAGTCTTCTAAACCAATATCTATCGCTTCTTCTATATTTTTTAATCTATACAAATCCATGTGAAAAACGGGGTCGCCTCCTTTCGTTTGGTACTCATTGACAATCGAAAAGGTGGGGCTGTTGACAATGTCGACAACACCAAGTGAAGCACAAACTTCTTTTACAAAAGTCGTTTTACCAGCACCCAAATCGCCTGTTAAAGTAACAATGGAAGGCTGATTAATTTTTTTTAGAAAATCTTGAGCCGCATTAGGTAAATGCTCTAATGACGGAACGGAGATAGAATGATACTTTTTCATAAAAAAAACAAAAAACAAAAAGGAAGATGTTTTATACAACACCTTCCTTGGATAATTAGTTGAATATATTTTTTAACGCATCAATGATAAGCTACCAATGGATTGTCGTTCTTCACCATCACAAGTGAATCGGACTTTGTACAGAAATATCCCTGGATTCAAGATTTCACCCTTATAGGAACCATCCCAAAGCTGAAAGGGATCTTCTGTATAGAAAACGCGTTCTCCCCAACGAGAGAAAATTTCAAAGGCGAGCAAATCGTCAATTACATAAGGATTGTCAATGCCGTATTCATCGTTTAGGCCGTCACCATTAGGAGTGAAAGCCTTTGGCAAAAAGACTTCTGTACAAGGTAGTGTGTTAGGGTCGATCACTTCAACTCTTAGGGTGTCAAAAGAAATGCAACCATCTGCATCTATGAATGAAAGCCTGTAAGTGGTCGTTTCTGAAGGACTAAGCGTGGTTGTTGGATCTGTATCATCTTGTATGCCAGGCGTACTGCTATTGGCAGACCACTGGAAGTTGTTGGCGCAAGATTGGGTGATACGTGTATCTACTGAAGTACCCAAAAATATCAGTGTGTCTTTGTTGGCGATATGTTCTGGACGTAGATAAAGTTCGTCAACGTCGTCTTCATCCAAAGCTCGTTGGAAAACTTTAATCTCATCAATATATCCTCGGAATCTTCCCAGAGAAGGCCCCAAACAAGGGCTATTGCCGATACTGAATACTGCATTGTTGGATAAATCAACACGAGAAAGGGTAGAGCTTTCTCCTGTCATTATACCATCAAGGTAAAGTCTGGTAAACCCTCCTTCACGTACAAAAACAACATGGTGCCAGCAATTGCTGAAGTCTAATGTACTCGAAATAGAAGCACTTTTAGTAGCGGTTTCACTAGCGGTAGTGGTGATGAAATTTTGATTAGGAGTGAAATTGATGGCAAAGATGTTATCCGAGCCACAGTCCTCTCGTTTGGACATCAAATCTTGTGGAAGCCCAACCCCGAAAGATTTGAAATAGAAACTGATAGAGAAATTACCTGTATTAAAGAAGTTGTTGACCAATCCTAGGAAGATAATATGGTCAGAAATACCATCTAATGCCAGGGCATCTCCAGAAACACCACAAACAACTTCTGGCGTTCCAACGATAACGCCATCGGATTGATTGCCCAAAGAATCCCTTGCGTCTCCATTGTCAAAAGAGTAATAAGCAACAATTTCGGGATCATCTAGCAATTGTGCAAACCCTTGAAAAGAGAGACAGACCGCTAAGGAAAATATAATAATCTTTTTCATGTTTTTATCGCTTACATCTTACCGAACATATCGCCCAAGCCTGGAGGCAATATATCACTAATCATATTTTGAGATTCCGCTGCTTCTATATCCGCTGCGGCTTCTAGTACACGGTTGATAGCCGTTAACAACAAATCTTCCAATTCTTCTGGGTCGTCACTGGCTAATTTTGTCTTATCTATTGAGATGTTCAATATTTGACGTAAGCCGTTGGCTTGTATTTGTACCGCACCATCACCCGCTTCAGAACTAACGGTTTTTTCGGCTAATTTCTTTTGAATGGCTTCCTGTTTTTCTTGCATTCCACCTAAAAGGTCTCCAAACATACTATTTGTTTTATCTCTTTCTTGAAAATTTGCGCAAAGATAAGGAATTTGTCGAGTTGTCGAGTTCAAGAAAATAAGCTAACAAGGTTGCAACTTTTTTCGAGCGCCACAATTGTTTTTTACAAACTACAAACTACAAACTACAAACTACAAACTACAAACTACAAACTACAAACTACCCCTTTGAGCGTAGCTTCACCACAGGGCAAATCATTTCTTCCAAGGAAATTCCGCCATGTTGGAAAGTGTTTTTATAATAATTATTGTAATAATTGTAATTGTTCGGGTAAAGGAAAAACTTGTCTTCTTTGGCAAAGATGAAGGTAGAGCTGACATTTGGGCGAGGCAAAAGCGCTTCGTTGGGGTCTCTCACATCGAGTACATCTTTTTTGTCATATTGTAAATTACGCCCCACTTTATAGCGAAGATTAGTTGTTGTCTCTCTGTCTCCAACTACCCTAGAAGGTTGGCGCACTCTGATGGTTCCATGGTCGGTCGTGATGAAAAGTTGTACATCTTTACTGGCGATTTGCTGTAAAGCCGCCCAAAGCGGAGAGTGTAAGAACCATGACTTGGTCAAAGAACGATAAGCACGTTCATCGCTAGCCAGTTCTTTTAGCACTTCCATCTCTGTACGGGCATGAGAAAGCATATCTATAAAGTTATAGACGATAACCGTCAGGTCGTTATTCAAGTAGTTGTGAATATTGTCTTGCATCTGCTTGGCAGAATTGACATTGGTTACTTTGGTATAGTCTATTTTGATAGGTTCTCTGAACACCCTGTTTACATGTTCTCTCAATAAGTCGTGCTCATGTAAATTCTTACCTCCTTTTTCATTGTCGTTTTTCCACCATTCTGGATAGTATTCTTGTATATCTGAAGGCATTAGACCAGAGAAAATAGCATTTCTACTGTATTGTGTCGTTGTTGGAAGTATGCTGTAGAAAAAATCTTCTTCTTCGATACGATATAGCTCAGAGATAATAGGCTCAATCACTTTCCACTGGTCGTAGCGGAGGTTGTCGAGCAGTATCATTACAGAGGGCACGCTGTCGTCTAACTGGGTAAAAATTTTATCAATCATTAAGGTGTTGGACATGACTGGTGCTTCTTGCCCCTCTTCTTGCTCATATAGCCAATCGATATAGTTTTTCTCCACAAACTTGGAAAATTCTGTATTCGCTTCATTCTTCTGCATAGAAAGAATCTCGCTCATATCCGTCGTATTCGAATCAT
Source organism: Saprospiraceae bacterium (assembly GCA_020630355.1). Taxonomy (GTDB): domain Bacteria; phylum Bacteroidota; class Bacteroidia; order Chitinophagales; family Saprospiraceae; genus JAHDBJ01. Next base: position 1,845 of record JAHDBO010000005.1, on the reverse strand, counting down.
CAAGTTTTAATTCCCAATTGACGATTTTACGATAAATGTCCGCCCATTCTTTAAAACCTAAACCGCTATTGATTTCCATGAATATTTTACGGAACTCCTGTTGGTAGTCGGATGCGGTTTTTTCCCTGACCAACCTGTTGTTGTCTATGATTTTTTTCAAAGTCAACAAGATCTGGTGTGGGTTGACAGGTTTGATAAGGTAATCGGTAATCTGAGAACCAATTGCTTCTTCCATGACGTTCTCCGCCTCGTTTTTGGTAATCATTACCACGGGTAAATGAGGCTGTATGTTTTTAATCCTAGCTAGCGTTTCCAAACCCGTTAGGCCAGGCATACTTTCGTCCAAGAAAACCACATCAATATCATTGATGTTTTCACATTCTTCAATGGCATCATGTCCATTACTGACAGTGAGTACTTCGTAACCTTTTTTCTGTAAGAAAAGAATCTGTGGCTTGAGCAAATCAATTTCATCATCCGCCCAAAGAATCTTGCCATTTTCCATGTAAATCGTATTGTTTTGTAGGCTGGTGCCTTAATGTCTGTTAGATACAACTTTATTACGTAGATGTATGTCATAAGTTGTTTAAACAGCGTAAAAATAGTAGAATGTAGAAAGCTGCTCGATAAGATATTATATTTTTTTGTTTTGAATGTGAAAATTCACTAATCTATAACGTATGTTTTCAAAAAGCCTTACGATAGGCGGATGGTTTATATTTATGGTTTAGGATTAAAAAACGAAAAATAAAACCAATCCCATGCAACCATTGTTTGAGGTATATAGTCTTGAGAGTGTAATTTGCCTGAAAAAAGTTTCAGGCTACAATGCTCTCCGCTTTTGAAAACGAATGCATAACGGGGCTTATTTTATAATAATGGGAAAAGTCAAAATAATTAATGACCCAGTATATGGGTTTGTAAGTATTCCTTACGGAATATTATTTGATATAGTGGAGCATCCTTATTTTCAGCGGTTGCGACGTATTTCACAGCTAGGCTTAACGCATTATGTATATCCAGGAGCTTTACACACGCGTTTTCATCATGCTTTAGGGGCATTGCATTTGACAAATCAGGCGATTGAAGTTTTACGTTCTAAGAATGTAGATATTTCAGATAAAGAAGCAGAAGCTTTACGCATAGCCATATTGTTGCACGACATAGGTCATGGTCCGTTTTCTCATGCACTAGAACATACCTTGGTAGATGTACATCATGAGGAGCTGTCCTTGATCTTTATGGAAAAGTTCAATGAAATTTTTGATGGGAAATTAGATTTAGCTATCAAAATTTTTAGAAACGAGTACCATAAACCTTACTTGCACCAACTCGTTTCAGGGCAGTTGGATTTGGATAGAATGGACTATCTAAGTCGGGACAGTTTTTTTACAGGGGTTTCGGAGGGTGTTATAGGCTATCATCGGATTATTAAGATGCTTGCCGTTAAAAACAATGAACTAGTGGTGGAGGAAAAAGGAATTTATTCTATTGAAAAATTTCTGATTGCTCGGAGGCTAATGTATTGGCAGGTTTATCTGCATAAAACAGGTTTGGCAGCGGAGCAAATGCTCATAAGAGTCCTCAAAAGGGCAAAAGGGCTAGCTCAAAACGGTATGCGGTTCAATTTATCAGAAAGTCTCAATTTTTTCCTAGAAAATAAAGTTGGTGTTTCACTAAGCGAAAAAGAGCAATTGATAACGCATTTTTCACAAATAGATGACTATGATGTGTTTTTTGCGCTCAAAGTTTTTCAAAAAAGTGAAGATGCAACACTCGCATTTTTAGCGAAATCGATATTAGAACGAAAACTATTTAAAGTAGAATTAAAAGATGTGCCCTTTG
>JAHDBO010000238.1 GCA_020630355.1 Saprospiraceae bacterium | reverse complement strand
TCGAACAAGCTAAACAGAGTTTGCTCCTATCAATGGCAATGCTGAATAATATGCCTAATAAAAAAACTTGATGAACTACCTGCCCTCAACCTCCATCTTCAAAGCTTTTATTATTTTAAATTTATATCAATAAGAAACATTCACAATATCTAGTAAAGTATGTGATGATTTAGACACATAAATCTCAAGCTCTTTGTTCAAAAGATTAGTAGAATAAGATTTATTCGTTGCAGTGACTTTATTGACCCTATATTTATTCGGTTGTAGCATCAAATAAGTCGTTCCACTTTCTACTGCTATATCTTTGACCCGTACTTTGATTCTTATTTTTTCTCGGTTGGATAAATCCTTTTCTAATTTAAGATAGTCTGGTAAAAATATCATTGCAGCGATTCCTCCATACAATAACAATCCTACAGCAGCTACAATTAACAAAGTCTCCATACCCACTCCTGTAAACGCAACCACTATAACCCCAATGAAAAGAAATACAAAAACCATCAAGACCTGCTTCACCATATCCTCTTTCGCTCCTCGAAGCTTCGCTAGGTCTTTGTAATCCATCTTTTCAGTCACCACTTTGGTTTCTACCTTTTGTGGTTGAGATACTGGTGGCTTATCTGCTTTTTGGGCTTCAGGCTTTGATTGAATAGCATGCGTATCGCTGGAAACATTACTTTTAGCCATGACCATATCGCCTTTACTTTCTGTAGAATCCGTAGCTTTGCCCTTAGTCATTTTATTGCGCTTCGCTTCCTCAAGTCGAGCAGTGACTTGTTCAAAAAGCACATTATTCTCACTTGAAGACTGTATCGTTTTCTGATAATAAGCCATTGTATATAAGATGGAAAAATTGGACTTATCCATCTCGTTGTTCTTGATTTTTTCTTCCCAATCAAGATTGCCAAACTTACCGAGATATGTTTTCAACAACTCTCCAAACAGCGACTTCTGGACATTCAAAGGTAAATATTCAGGTGGCATGTTATACAGGAAAGCTTTTCCAAATATCTTTCTATTCTCCAGCTCATCCCCTTGCGCCTCGGAATGAAAAACCCAAGAATAAATACAAAAACCAAGTAAGCACAAGCTCAAAATCACCACAATGGTTTTGCTTACAGCATCATTTCCATACATATTGGCAGACCATATCAAACCACCAAATCCTAGTAAACCAAAATGGATTTTAGCATAAGCATGAAGGACATCTTTTCCCGTCATCGGTACTTCAATCCCTAGGTTATCACTTATTTTGTAAATACAGCTAGTAGGAAACAAAGGAATCCCCAGTATAAAAAAGCGGGTCTTAAATCCTTGTCCGTTGTAGCTATTTCTGGTTGGCATTCCGATTACTCCGATTCTCATCTTGTAATTTATTTTAGTGTTAAAGCGGTTTAAAGAAGTGATTGCTTCCTTGTTGTGTATAGATTTATAACTTCTAAAAAAGAAAAGTAATAACAAAGAAAAAATAACAATTTTATTTCAAAAATTAGACCACTTTCCCATTCCGATACCACCACCACTGCACCAAACCTCTAGCCCCCATGTAAATCAATAATGCCGCCCAGAGTCCATGATTGCCAAAAGGCAGAAAAACAAAATAGCCCAAAATATAAACCCCGAAAGCGATAAACATCGTATTGCGCATCGCTTTAGAAGCGGTCAAGCCAATATAAATCCCATCCCAGATATAGCAAGGTGTGGCAATAATCGGAAAAACTATCATCCATATCAAAAAAGGCATTGCCGCTTGAATGACCGCTTCTTGATCGGTAAAAATCCGTAGCAGATAGCTCCCTCCTAATCCATATAAAATCGTAAAAAAGACAGCGCCTCCCATTCCCCAAAGGAAAGTCAAACGAATAGCCTTTTTCAAAGCGATATTATCTTTTGCGCCCTTGTATTTCCCAATCAAACTCTCCGAAGCATAAGCGAAACCATCAACGGCATAGGACATCCAATTGATGTATTGCATGTAGACTTGATTGACTGCCAGCATCATCACACCCTCAGCGGCCGAGCGATTGTAAAAGAATCCAAAAGCGAAAATGAGGAAGAAAGTACGGATGAAAATATCCATATTCAACTGTAGGAAAGCCTTCATTTTTCCCCAGTCGAATATCTTTTGCAAATCCCATTCAGGTAGGAGGTTTTTATATTTAAAATAAATGAGGGCTGCCGCCAAAAAGATACCGCTATATTGTGCTATGACCGTTCCCCAAGCGACACCGTCCACGTCCATCCCTAGGTAATTGATGCAAATAATATTCGCCACGATATTCACCACATTGATAAACATGGTCAAAATCAACGGATAAATTGCATTCTGCATTCCAAAAAACCAACCCAAGATCGCAAAGGCCGTCAAGGTAGCAGGAGCTGCCCAGATGCGGATATAGAAATATTGCCGAACTAAATCCTCTGTCTCACCACTAGCTCCCGACAAATAGATACAAGCCTCCCCTATTGGATATTGAAACAAGACCAAAAGCAGGGCGCTTCCCAAACCAAACAAAGCCGCCCGACCAAAGGTATTGATGATTTTAGCATCATCTTTTTCACCGTAGGCTTGTGCCGTCAAGCCAGTTGTCCCCATTCTCAAAAAACCAAAACTCCAATACACAAAATTGAATATCATCGAGCCTAGACCCACCGCTCCGATATAAGCAGCAGAATCCATACGCCCCATCAATGCCGTATCAACAGAACTTAGTAAGGGAACAGAAATATTACTCAAAATATTTGGGATAGCGAGGCGAAGGATTTCTTTGTTCATCTATTAATTTTGAATAGGGTCTGAATATTGGAATTAGCCTTTTTTACAAGTACTTTTGGGCAAAATTAAGCTAAAATGAGAGAAAAGAAGGTCAGCGAATCGCAAACGGTCATGACGGAGATGATTATGCCCAATGACACCAATCCCTTGGGTAATTTGATGGGAGGTAATCTTTTGCGTTGGATGGACATTATTGGCGGGATTTGTGCTGCCAAGCATTGCGAGGCACACGTTGTTACCGCTTCTGTGGATTCTGTTTCTTTTAGAAAACCGATTCCAAATGGGGATGTCATCACGATTGAAGCGAAGGTGACCAGGGCTTTCAATACGAGTGTAGAGGTTTATGTGGAAGTCTATACTGCTAATATTAAGGGGCACAATTCTCGTCGTAGCAATGATGCTTACTTCACCTTCGTCGCTATCGACGAGCAAACGGGAAACCCACTTAAAGTCCCTGCGGTACTTCCGCTATCCGATGAGGAAGAGAAGCGTTTTGCAGGAGCCATCCGCAGACGTCAACTCCGCTTAATCCTAGGAGGCAGGATGAAACCAGAAGAAGCAGATGAGCTGAGGTTGTTGTTTATGAACGATAGAGAAAATCAAAACCCATCTTAGTTTTTGTTGTTTAATGTCCAATCATCATTCATCAATCATAACCAATGGCTTACAGTAGCTTGCGACAATGTGTCAATGATTTAGAAAAGCACGGTCATTTGATACGCATCAAAGAAGAAGTTGACCCCAATCTCGAAATGGCGGAAATCCATCGTCGGATTTTTGACCA
>JAHDBO010000237.1 GCA_020630355.1 Saprospiraceae bacterium | reverse complement strand
CAATCGCTTCCATCCCATAACCAAACCCTCTATCGGCAATGCGATTACAATTGTATTGCTCATTAGTAGGTGTAGATAAGCCGTAACCATTGTTTTCTACCACAAAAATCACAGGAAGATTCCAAACAGAAGCGACGTTCAGTGCCTCGTGGAAATCCCCTTCACTTGTGCCACCTTCACCAGTGAAAGCAACAGAAATACGCTGTTCTTTTGCTATTTTATGCGCTAAAGCAACACCACCTGCTAGAGAAAGCTGCGGGCCCAAATGCGAAATCATGCCCACGATATTGTAATCAGGCGCACCAAAATGGAAGGAACGGTCACGTCCTTTAGTGAAGCCTAATGCTTTACCTTGCCACTGACAAAATAGGCGTTCCATTGGGACATCCCGACTCGTAAACACCCCCAAGTTGCGGTGCATGGTGAATATCATTTCGTCGGGCAATAGTGCCTGAGTTACACCTACGGAAATAGCTTCTTGACCAATGCCAGAAAACCATTTGCTGATACGTCCTTGGCGGAGTAATTTGAGCATTTTTTCCTCTATCATACGAGGCAATAACAAGCCTTTGTATAATTGGAGCAGAGTGCTATCACTATGCTTTTTTCGCTTGTATTTGATAACAGATTTATTGGTGGGCATACCAAACATTTTCTACCGGTTTTATAGTTCTTTGATTTCCTTTAAGGAAATGGTCTACAAAGGTAGTAGAAAATAATATGATGGGACGTTTTTTAAGCAACTTCAATAGCCGCTAAGCCTAAAGATTGTTTTAATTCGGGCAATCGAGTCCAATTGCCCTCCAAACGATAAGGGCTGAAACGAGCGAAGAGCTCTTCTTTATACCACCCTCGTTCTCTGGTTTTAAGTACGACATCACGGTGGTGCTCGCTTTGATAAGCGTAAGCTTTCATGGCTTCCATGTTTTCCCAAATACTAAAAGTGGCTTGCTGTACGATGGGGAGTTCTCCTACTCCCACAGCGTATAGTAATCCTTCTTTTCCTAGGATGGAGCGACTGACTTTTGGAACATGCCGCCAGAAATAGGCAAGGTGCTTGGTATAAATAGTAGCTCTTGTGATAATCGCTACGGGACTACCTTTTTGATAGGCATGATTGCTAATAAAAGGAGATTGGGCATCCCAAAAACCGTGTGCTTGAAAAGCATTTAAATAAATGGTGAAAAAGGAGTCGCTTTTTTCTAGAAAAGAAAGATAGGTCGGATTGGAAGTAAAAAAATCAGCAGCACAAGATTCATTTTCCCAAGTAATCAACAAGCCATAACGACCGAAATCAGGCCAAACACTAAAACCTTCCCCTCCTCCCGTTCCTAGCATCTTGACGAAGCGAACACCTCTTGCCTTTTCTATTTCGGCAGTAGCCAGACCCATTTGGCGAAAGCCAAACCAACAATTGGAAACACCTTTATAGTGAAAAAGAGATATGGTGGAAATGCTACTGTCTTGGGATTTCATATTGTCTCAAACAGTATTTTGGGCATTAAGTTTATACATTGAGGTAAGCCATGAGCGCATCATAACGGTCACGCAGCGTATCATCGAAATATTCATCTTCTTGATAAGATGCTTTGATATCGTACTCGAACCGCTCCAAGCTGGCGATAATGCGACGGATGTCTTTTTTATTGACCTTTATGGTGACGTTCATGCGCATAGAGTCCGCTTTAGAAGTAACAAATGTACTTAGAACGGTTGCGTTTTCGGATTCGATAATTCTAGAAATATCGGCTAAAGAATAGTCGTGTTTCCCCATTTCCAAGACAATCACACCTCCTGGCTCTGTGAAAGCGCCAACATTACCGAAGTAATGAATCAAGTCATCTTGCGTAATCAATCCAAGATAATTGTCATCATAGTCTACTACAGGAATAATCGTCATTTTGAAATCCGCCGTCATCTTAACAACATCGTACAAATGGGCGTCTTCCATGACATAAGGGCGACTCAAAGAGAGATTGTAAGAACCGATTGGTTCATCAACATCGTTTGCCATGATGTCGTCTTCGGTGACCAATCCTAGCAATTGCTCATTATTGACAATAGGGAGATGCCGTACATGAAAGATGTACATATAATTCAAAGCATCCCGACCAGTATCGGAGGTTCTGAGCGGCATGACAACCTGTGACAATAATTCCTTGGCAACCATAAACGTGTGAATTCTAATCGTTAACTACTGTATAAACGTATGAAGGTCCCTTGTGTTGGTTAAAGTAGTCATAATTAGTCTTATAAAAAAGATAATTTCTCTAAAGCATAGAAAAATTGTGCCAGAGAATCGTTTTCTTTAAACTATTGGAGACGTATTCGAGTCTAAATTCAAAACAATTCATTATGAAACATATCCTTTTGTTCTTTTCAGTGGTCTGTATGGCATTATTTCTTAGCTGTTCTTCTAGTAAAAATACAGCAGCAACTACAACGGAGACTACAGTAAATAATGAAGGTCAAACCACTCAGGGGGAAAGGCCTCGGCAAAGACCGAATCCAGAGCAGAGGGCAGCAATGACCGACCGACTGATTGAAGCAGTTGGGATGGATGAAGAGCAAGCTAGTCAGTTCAAAGCGGTCAATGAAAAGTATCGAAATAAGATGCGTGCTTTGCGCCAGTCTTCTGATAGTCGGGAAAATATGCGGGAGCAAATGATGGCATTGAGAGAAGCTCAAAAGGAAGAAATGAGTGCCTTTTTGACGGAAGAACAAATGGAAAAACTCCAAAAACTACAGGCGGAGCGAAGGGGGCGGAGAGGACGAGACGGTCGGAATGGTAGAGGTTTTGGCGGTAGGGGCGGACAAGGCGGTCAGGGAGGCGGTAATCAGTAGTGAACGATGCTACAAGCTTAGGAATTTTCAATGTGTCTGCCAAAGTAATTGCTGAGCAGAACCAGTACGAAGATTGCCAACCCTGGAAAGAGTGCAAGCCACCAAGCTCGGATATTGGTTCTGGCCTCGTTGAGCATAGAGCCCCAAGTCACTTCTCCTGAGGGCATTCCAAAGCCTAAAAAAGTGAGAAAAGCCTCGACCATAACAATGCTGCCAAACGAAAATGCCAAAACGACGATGATGGGCTGTACGGCATTGGGTAGGGCATGCTTAAAGATAATTTGAAAAGGGCCTAAACCCATTGCTTTTGCTGATTCGATATACGGCAAGGAGCGGATTTTTAGTAATTCTGCTCGTACCAATCGGGCAACTCCCGTCCAAGAGAGTAATCCCACTATCCAGATGATGTTCCAGATGGATGCTTTTATTATTGCCATCAGAGGCAGGATAAGGAAGAGTGTAGGAATGGCATCTAATAGGGTGATGATTCTTTGTCCGATGGAATCGACTGGGATATTTATTTTTTTTGTGGTGAATGGGATGAGCGTTCTTATTTTCTGAAAAGAAAAAACAATCAAAAAGAATAGTATAAATCGGGGCAAAACTCCTAGAAACAAGCTGTTTGTCTCTAGGGGGGCAGGGAATGCCATGAGGGTGTAAAATGCACCAATTAAAATACCCATCGAAATAAAAAGAAAGCTTAAGCAATCGATTCTTAGCAG
>JAHDBO010000236.1 GCA_020630355.1 Saprospiraceae bacterium | reverse complement strand
AGACAGGCTTCGATATTCGCTGCACAGTGAAGACCAATAGCCAGACAGGGGTGGAGATGGAAGCTTTGCATGGGGTTTCGACAGCGGCATTGACGATATACGATATGTGTAAGGCATTGTCGCATGACATGGTGATTGATGCCATTCAGTTAGAGTCAAAGACAGGGGGGAAGAGTGATTATAAGCGGTAGTTGACTGTTCATCTATAATCAGTCTAGGCTATCTTAAAAAGGGATGTCGAAGAAAAGCAATTTCTAAAATTTTATCTGGCCCGACGAAGGAGGGCGGCATAGCAGATTTTCCGTTGCGAAGCAGGAAAAAATGCAAGCCGAAGATTAAATTTTGAGAAATGTGCGATTTCGACGGCATTTTGGTTCTTTTTTGCCGGAAAAAGAACATACCACCAATTTGAAAGACCCAATAGGTCAAAAAGAGTAATTCATGAAAAAAAATCACCAAAAACACCCTCCTTTAGCACGTCCAAACAGAGGTTTCTACCATCGGACGGAGTGGAGTATATACGGAACGACCTGTGGAAATATAGCGACTTTTTTCAAGGAGTTGGATACCCGATTAAATGATGTGATACTGACTTATGTCGATGCGGATCATCATGTTGAGGCATTGCAAACAGATATTCAAATTGGGAAGAAACAATTCCATCAATCAGCTGCTTTGGAGTGGAATGAATACGACGATAAACTGCATGGACTGCCAGCAGATGCGGTCTTGGTGAATGGTAATCACTATCCAGCAGAGCGACAAGTGGTTTTTATTGATTCGAAGAAAAAGGATTCTTTACAGCGTCGGGTGGAGCAGTTGTGCCAGATTGATATGGTGCTTTTGAAAGAAGGAGAGGAGACTGTTTTTGATTTTGTTCAGGCCAAAATGAGTGAGGAGACCTTGCTTTTGAAGGCAAGCGATTGGGAGCAAATCGAAGCTTTTTTCCGAAAGGAAATCAAAAAAAATATACCCCAACTCAAAGCGCTGATTCTCGCAGGAGGCAAGAGTACTCGCATGGGTACGGACAAGTCCCAGATAGATTATCATGGAACAACGCAAGAGTTGTATCTGGCAGGATTATGCCGTGATTTAGGGCTAGAACCTTACTTATCCAAAGCGCATGATTTTGGAGAGATGAAGGTTGAAGGTACACCAGTTATAAAAGATAAACTAGTGCAAATGGGACCCTTTGGGGCAATTCTTTCTGCTATGATGCAGGACCCTAATGCGGCTTGGTTGGTCTTGGCCTGTGATTTGCCGATGCTTCAAGAGGCGACGCTAAAAACCTTAATCGACGCTAGAAATCCTAGTAAATACGCCACGGCATTCCGAGGGACTTCCAAGCGTTTTCCAGAGCCTTTGATTACGATTTACGAGCCCAAAGCCTATTCTAGAATGTTACAATTTATGAGTTTGGGCTATGCTTGTCCTAGGAAAGCCCTCATCAATTCTGTAATTGAAGAAATCCTGCTAGAAGATGAAACGCCTATCATGAATGTGAATACGGTGAAAGAAAAAGAGGCGGCAATTAAAAAAATAGATACAGCGATGTGATTTTTAAATCCTTCGTAGGAGCATTGCGATGTGTCATAAGGCATTGAACATTTCCCCCTTTTTTTTCTGCGTTCTACAATCTCTTTTCCCGAACCGCATAACTGAGCGCTTTTCCCATCAACTTACTTTTTTACAACATTTCAAAGTACAAGTATAAAGCCATTTGTTGGGTATAACATTATGTCTTATGACGCATTGCAACACCCGTACTGAAATAGGTACTGCAACATCTGCCTCAAATGGTATAAACAATTGGATGTTAAGCGAACCGTTCTCGGTTTCCGTTTCCCGTTCTATATCGCCTTGCATTTTTCTTCCAACCAAGCATATTCCGCTTCGTTGAGCTGTGGTTCTAGGCGGTCGAGGACTTTAGAATGATAATCGTTAAGCCAAGAACGCTCGGTCATGGTCAGCAAATCAACTTGGATGAGATTGGTGTCAATCGGGAAGAGCGTCATCGTTTCAAAACCATAAAATTTCCCAAAATCGGTCTCCTCTTTTTCTATTGTCAATATAAGGTTTTCGATACGGATACCGTACTCATCTGTTTTGTAAAAACCAGGTTCATTGGAGGTCAACATACCCAGTTCTACCGACTCCGCCGCTCTAGCGGTAGCGCCTGGCCCTAGGGATTGTGGCCCTTCATGGACATTCAGGAAAAAGCCCACACCATGCCCTGTACCATGCCCATAATTCAGACCATGTTGCCAGAGATGTTGTCGGGCGAGTATTTCCATTTGATTGCCTCTTGTCCCCGCTGGAAATTGCAGCATCGATAAGCCAATATTTCCCTTCAAAACCATGGTATAATCCCGTTTTTGCTCGGGCGTTGGCGTCCCGAAAACCGTGGTACGGGTCGTGTCCGTCGTGCCATCGTGGTATTGTCCGCCCGAATCAAGCAACAGGATACCATCGCCTTCAATGGTGGCACAAGTCGCTTCTTCTGCGTGATAATGGACGATTGCCCCATTGCCTTTCCAGCCTACAATCGCAGGGAAACTTTCCCCGAAATAATGTGGTTGCTCTGCTCGGAATCCTGCCAATTTCTCGGCGACTTCTGTTTCTTTGACGCCTCGTTTTTGTACTTCTTCCTCCAACCAGCGATAGAGTTTCAAAAGTGCTACACCGTCCTTGACCATCGTCCCTCGGATGTGGGCGATTTCCGTCGGATTTTTCACTGCTTTCAAGCGCATGGCAATGCTCTGCCCATTGATGGTCGCACAATGGGGGGAGATGGCCGACATCACATCGCAAGAAGTTTCGCTAGTGGATAAGAGGATAGCGCTGCCTTTCGGCAAATTGTGTAAAGTACTTTTTGTTTCGCTGTAGTTTTTTATAAAAATATGATCGGCTTCCAGCTGTTGCTTTAGTTCAGCAGGGACTTTCTCGGTATTGATGAAAAGCGTCGCTTGCTTTTCTTCGACGAGGGCATAAGCATAGGCGACAGGATTGCAGTCCACGTCCCGGCCTCTAATATTGAAAGTCCAAGCAATATCATCCAAGGCAACAATCAGATGGTGTGTGGCATTTTTGTTGGCCATCTGTTCACGGATGGCATCAAGTTTTTGCAATCGGGATTGTCCAGCGTATTTTACATCATGTTCAAAAATGGGCGCACGAGGCAGTGCAGGCCTATCTTCCCAAACCAACTCCAACAAATCATCTTCTAAATACAATTGTCGATTGCCCAAGGCTTTTTCGAGTCCGTTCCGCATAGCCACTGAGCAGCACTGTCCATCCATACCTACAACCGCATTTTCCGAAAGGTTTTCTTTCAGCCACTCGATATGCAGAGGGCTTCTGTCAGGCGTCAAGCGATGCAACACCATTTCTGAATCTGCCAATTCCTCCTCCCCTTGAATAAAATACCTAGAATCCGTCCACAATCCAGCATGGTCTTGCGTAATCACCACCGTACCAGCCGAGCCCGTAAAGCCAGAAATCCACTCCCGACCGTTCCAATAATCGGCAACATACTCGCTCTGATGTGGGTCATTGCTAGGGATGATATAAGC
>JAHDBO010000235.1 GCA_020630355.1 Saprospiraceae bacterium | reverse complement strand
GGAAGAATGTACCTATTAGATACGGGAAGTATTTTAACATACGATTCGTTTTAAGATAAGGCAAGTGTCTGTTTGTTCTACCTTACCCAATGAAGATTTAATTGACTTAGAGCTTGTCTAAAATCAATTTTAGATAAGCTCTTGATTAGGGTTGAAATTGATTAAAAAGTATTACAAAAATAGTAAATCCTATTCATTTCTGTTTTACGTGATTTGGAATCTTAACAGAAGCTATTAACGATAGTTAAAACGGTGAATCTTAGGGTTAAACTCGATTTAAGGTAGTGGTAAAAGTGTATTGTTGAGTGATTACTGCTTATTATGGTGCTTACAAATCACACCATAATGAGAGCATTATTCATATTGATTAGTCTTCTGTTTCTATTTGAAAGTTGTCGGACGAAGGAGTCTCTATTTAAAAGGGAGCAATATCAAACCTTAGTAAATCGCTCCCTCAAGGCAGGGCTTAAAGGGAGACTCAAGTCGCATGAAATAGGTTACTTTATAGATGGTTTTAATGCATGGCATTACCAAGAGGAAGCTCGCCTCAAAAAGCTTTATCAAAGTAATTTTCATAAAGATTGGATGCTTGCTTTGAAGCGGATTCACGAAATTGAAGCATTACAAACCAAAGTGCAATATTTCCCTCAAATCAATACGAGTGAATTACTGTTTATCAATATCGAACATTGGAAAATCCGTTTTAACGACCAGTTATACGCTTATCATAACCAGCGTTATGAGCGATTTTTGAAGGAATATGCCCAAACAGATAATCGACAATTTGTAAAAGATGCTTATTTTGAAATTGATAAAATAAATACATTTTTGACTCATCCCAATCCAGAAGACATAGCAGCACGAAGAGCACATTGCCTCACACTAGGGCATCGCTATATTTTTCTAGATTATAAAAGAGGCACTTTCGTTAGTGAAAGTGATTTTTCTTTTTTTCTAAAAAGAGCCTATCCAGCGTCTGATGAATGGAATACTTTTCTGGATGATACCATACAATCAAAGATTGATTATCATATTGCTATCCATTTGGAATATTTAGATTCGGACTATACGACAACAAGTAGTAGCGAAGGCTACTCTAAGGAAGTCATAACAGGACATGAAACCAAAAAAGACACCTCTGGAAACACCATTCGCATTCCAATTTATGAAACGGTTTATGCATCGGTAGAAACGGTTTATTATGAATATGAGGCAGAAGGTAGAGTGGAATGTGTCCTAGCAAATGAGCGAAATACAGCGATGGAAGACCAATATTCTAGCTTCAATAGAAGAATTGATGACGATTGCGAAGCAGTCAGTACTTCTGGCGATTCAAGGGCTTTGCCAAGTGCTGTATTCTGTTCTAGTTGTTCTGTTTTTTTAGATTGTGGAAATTTAGAGCAGGATGTTTTAAGGGATTTAGCTAGGCAAATCACACATTTTTTGGAGGAAATCTAATTGTGTCAGAATCCTATTTCTTTCTACTAATGGATAAATAAACGACTCCTCCAAGGACTAGAATGCCACCTAATATTTGCGTTGGTGTAAGCCGTTCCCCTAGAAAAATATAAGCGAGCGTGATGGTAGAAACAGGGCCGACACTCGCTATGATGGCACTATTGGAAGCACCAATCAGTCGGATACCTTCCGAGGTGAGCAATGTAGGAAAAACGGTTGCCATTGTAGCCATTAGAAAAGCAATTACATATACCCCCAAAGGATAATCTAAATCCCCTACTCCACCATGATGAATCAGATAATGAACAATGACCGCCGTACAAGAAATACTGAGGGCATAAGAAGTAAACATCCAAGTCCCCATTTTAGGTAATAGCTGTCCACTTCCTACAAAGTAAATCGCATAGGTCAAAGCACAAAAAAACATCAAAGTACTCCCTATCCAAAGATTATGCTGGTCGGTGATGTCCACATTACCCATAAAGACAATCACGATGCCGACGTAAGAAAGTAGCAAGGCGATGATTTGAGATTGTTTGATTTTTTCTTTGAAAAATAGGACACCTATTAAGACTACGAGCGTTGGATAAATGAATAAAATCAAACGCTCTAGACTAGCCGTGATATATTGCAAGCCCATAAAATCGAAGAGACTCGCCAGATAGTAACCAATGATTCCTAAAAATGTAACTTTGAGATAATCGCTGCGGGTCATTTTGTAGGCCCCTTTTTTTCGAGTCGAATAAACAGCAATACCCAGATAAATCGGTAAAGCAAACAACATCCTCAACATCAACAAACTAATCGCTGCAATCTCATAATCCCGATAAGCAATTTTTACCAAAACCGCTTTGGTAGAAAATAGCACCGCCCCTAGAAGAGCAAGTACTACTCCTAGGATTTGTAGGCGAGTGGAAGTGGCTTTTGACATAGAGTGAAGGTAGGGTTTTTATGATTAGAAAAATGTATTTTTACCCTAAGACAAAGTCTTTTTTATGCCCAACTACATCGCCCTACTCCGAGGCATCAACGTGAGCGGAACTAAGAAAATCAAGATGGCGGAACTGCGCCAGCAGCTCGCTGATTGGGGTTTTGCAGCAGCTAAAACCTATATCCAAAGCGGGAATATCGTCTTTCAATCCGATGAAAGCGACACGTCTCTTTTAGCCGAAAGGCTGCATCAAAAAATAAAGGAAGCCTATGATTATGATGTCCCCGTATTGGTGAAAACCAAGGCGGAATGGAAAAGGATTATCGAACAAAATCCCTTTATCGAACAAGCTGAAGTTGATATAAAAGAATGCTACGTGACCTTGCTCGCTAGTACACCAGATGAGGATAAACTTGCCACTTTTCAAGCTTTACATTTTGAAGGAGAATATTTTCAATATATTGAAAACAAGGTCTATTTGCGCTTCCCAAATGGGGCAGGCAGAGCGAAGTTGAGTAATAATTTGATAGAATCGAAGTTGAAAGTTCGAGCGACAACTCGCAATTGGAAGACGACTTTGAAACTTTGGGAGATGCTGAACGAATAGGGACTAAGGAGTAGGGAGTTCTTTTTTTAGAATGGAGTAGTTTCAATTTCTTGTTGAAGACCACTATATTTACTTGAGTCAAAATCACTATTCATTCTTCACTATTCATTATTAATTACCAAAGATGCTCGATCAACCAACTGATATTCGTAAAGGAGAAGAATTAGACACCGCTGTCCTAGAGAAATACTTGAAAGCACAATTGCCCGATTTGAAGGGAGAGATGAAAATCAAGCAATTCCCTGGTGGTTTTTCGAATCTGACTTATGCGATTGATTTCGGTGAAAAACAAATGGTATTGCGTCGGCCACCATTTGGGGCGAATGTCAAATCGGGGCATGATATGTCGAGGGAGCATAAGATTCTGTCTCGTTTGGGAGATGTCTTTCCGAAAGTGCCGAGAGCTTTGGTTTTTTGTGATGACCATGAGGTGCTGGGAGCGGATTTTTATGTAATGGAGCGGGTTTCTGGTGTGATTATGCGCCCGAAAATGCCGAAAGGTATGGCACCTTCTGCCGATAAGATGAAGGGCATTGCCAATGCCCTAGTGGATACTTTTGTAGAGTTGCATAATGTGGATTATGAAGC
>JAHDBO010000234.1 GCA_020630355.1 Saprospiraceae bacterium | reverse complement strand
AAATGCTTCGCCGAGCCGAAGTATCAAGACAAATTTGACAGCCATAAAACAGAAATGTTGTTTTTTCATCGTTACTGGACGTCTAAAATTTTATATTTTTGACCAATGGCAAACGAAGAGCAAGAACAAATTCCCTCGGTCGATCTTGGTCAAATGCAACGCAAGGCATTTGGCTTTAGAATAGCATCCAATAAAGAAATCTTGCTCTATGATGACCTAGACCACGACCCTTTCAGACCGCATCGTATCCATTTTTATGCTATTTTATTTATTCTGAAAGGAGAAGGAAATCACTACATCGACTTCAAAACTTATCCTTATCAACGGAATAGCATTATATTCGTGTCCAAGGAACAAGTGCATGCTTTTGAGCACAACTTGGAAAGAAAGGCTTTCTTTTTATTGTTCAACGAAGAGTTTCTGGAAAAAGGCAGTAGCGCATCTAATCTGATGCAAGAACTGAGTTTGTACAATTATCACCTCTACCCTCCTGTCATCCAACTCCAAGAAGAGCAGGCCCAACTACTCCGCCAGCTCGCCGAGAATATGCGCCAAGAATTCGATACAACGGATGACCTGCTCACAGAAGAAATCGTCCATGCTTCTTTGATTATCTTTCTCTGTTTGGCAGAGCGCATTCGAAAGGAAAATCGCAAACTCAATCCTCGCTCGAAATACCACGAAGAATATGTACAATTCCAAAAACTACTGAACCAGCATATTTTCCAATCCCGTAAAGTGAAGTTTTATGCGGACAGCCTCCTCGTTTCTACCAAAACCCTCAACAGAATCACAAAAGAAATGCTAGGAAAATCCGCCAAGAGCTATATCAATGAATTTCTTGTCATAGAAATCAAGCGGCTCTTGATGAATACCTCCCTAAGTATCAAAGAAATTGCCTATCAAACAGGCTTTGAAGAGGTGACCAACTTTGTTAAATACTTCAAGAAGCACAGCGACTACAATCCTACGGAGTTTCGTAAACTCTATTGAATTTTACCAAAATAAAGCAATAAAGAGCACTTAACACTAAATTAATCTTAAAACACTAGTTTGTCTCATTTTAACCCTAAAACAAACCTTTTTAACCTAGTATAGCCTCTTTTTTATCCTGAAATTTGTAATAAGAAAAAAAGTGATAGACTATAATGTTATTGAATTAGAATCTTAGCGACACCGATTTAAAACATACTATTTTCTCTTACATGATAATCGTTTTTTGTTGCTTTCCGACCACGGGAAGGACTGGACGTCCTATGCCTTTTCAAAAAATTAATACGATTTAAAATGAAAACATATACCAAATATATTATACTGATTTTTACGATAAACTTTAGCTTTTCTAGTCTCCACGGAACAGATCCACAAAGCATTTTTGATGCGATTGGTTTTAGCGAAATGGTATCTGTCAACATAGATGTGGACTGGGAGGCTTTGACAGCGGATGTCCGAAAAGAAGGTAAACAAGAGGCTGTTTTTTCTTATAAAAATGAGTTTGGGAATACGCAATACTGGAATATTGGTATCAAGTTGCGAGGGAAGTTTCGTCGTACGCATTGTCAGACACCTCCTATGAAATTATTTTTCAAAAAAGAAGATTTGAAACTCGCAGGACTCGCTCCTTACGATGATATGAAGTTGGTCAATTACTGCGTTGAGAATCCAGTTGAAGCCAAGAAATTGCTCATCAAGGAATACATGGCGTACAAAATGTACAACGCCCTTGCTCCAGAAAGTTTCAGGGTACAGATGCTGAAAATCACTTTTAGAGATACCAAATCTTGGCGAAAAATTAGGCAGTGGGCTTTTTTGATTGAGGACACTGCCCAA
Source organism: Saprospiraceae bacterium (assembly GCA_020630355.1). Classification (GTDB taxonomy): domain Bacteria; phylum Bacteroidota; class Bacteroidia; order Chitinophagales; family Saprospiraceae; genus JAHDBJ01. The sequence continues at coordinate 1,760 of JAHDBO010000234.1, read as the reverse complement.
ATGCTGGCACGGGTCAATGCCAAAAAAGTCAAAAATAAAAAAGTGGAAAATATACTTGCGTTTGATGATAAATCAAGTATGAGAGTAGCGCTTTTTCAGTATATGATAGGCAATGCTGATTGGCAATTATATGCGCAAAAAAACGTAAAGTGGATTCAAAAAAACAACAAAATCATTCCAGTTCCTTATGATTTCGATTTCTCTGGTTTAGTCAATCCTAGCTATGGCATCCCGAATCCAGATTATCAGCACAAAACGATGCAAGAGCGTGTTTTCCTAGGTGATACCCTGGTCTTGTCCGAGGCAGATATTCGTTTTTTCTTAGTTAGAAAAGCACACTTACTCAACCTCGTCAAGGATAACAACTTTGTCCGAAAGGATTTGGAAAAAGAAATACTCGGCTATCTAGATACTTTTTTTCAAGGGCTTTGCAAAGGAAAAGTCATTGCAGCTGCTCCCCACGCAAAACCAATGACGGTGACAGCTGCAATGGCCTCTAGCAAAGTAAAAAATACGCAACAATAAAAAATAAGCTCAAATATTGTAAGTAGTATGACATAAATAGGCTACCATTTATTTGTGTCACACTACTTACTCCTCCAAAACACATAAACATGGTTCATTTGTTACACAAGACTCAACCCGAAACGCCCAAAAAAAAGAAGTATAACAAGGAAGAGATGCCCTCTAAGGTTATCAATATCATCCGAACAACACAGCGCAACAATATCGAATTGACTGCAATTGCCGACTACAAAGCCAATGTTTTGCTTAGTCTAAATGCCTTTATATTGACTTGTATCGTTCCGTATGTATTTTCAAGTATCGAGCTTATTCTTGAGAACAAATTATACTACCCCCTACTCTGTGCGGCTATTACTTGTTTTTTGACTATCGTGCAAGCGGCGGAGGTTTTGAAGCCCTCGGATTTCGATAAAAACAGGGGGCAATCCAAGCGAGGCTTAAAACCAAGTCCTTTCTTTTTTGGAAATTTTTATAAAATGGAGGCAGATGAGTACTACGATTACCTTAGTGCGGGCATGGCGAATGACAACCTCGTCAAACAACATTTAGCACAGGATTTATATTATGTTGGGAGGCGACTCGGACAAAAAATGTCTAAAATCCGCCTGGCATTCAATATTTTTTTATTCGGTATTTTTTCGACCTTAATAGCAACGGCGGTCGTTCTTTCGATGAATTAGACTCATTTGCACCGCTCCTTACCAACCAAAACCAAGTACTTATGAGTAACTCGGAATGGCTCGCTGTACGATACATGCTGACCAGTACAGCTGCCTTTACTTTGATGAACGCTACTGCTAAATATCTTGAAGCATTCTCGGCCTACGAAATCATCTTTTTCCGAGCGATTGGTTCTTTGTTTATATGCCTCAGTATACTCCGACAACAGAAAATCAATATTCTGGGCAATCAACGAGGCTTATTATTGCTTCGGAGTATTTTTGGGATTGTCGCCATGACTTTTTTCTTCAAAGCAATGAAGGAATTACCGCTGGGCACTGTCGTCAGTCTACGGTATATGGCACCGATTTTTGCGGCTATCTTTGCCGTTATCTTCCTCAAAGACCGAATCCGGCCCATTCAGTGGTTTTACTTTTTGATGGCATTTGCAGGAGTAGCGATTTTAAAAGGTTTTGACACCGCCGTCAGTCCAATCGGACTTTCCTACATCATCGCTTCAGCCGTCTTTACAGGTTTGGTTTTTGTAACCATACAACGAATCGGGAAAGGAGACC
>JAHDBO010000233.1 GCA_020630355.1 Saprospiraceae bacterium | reverse complement strand
CAAATGCCATAATAATATCTCCTCCGATAGAACGCTGTACGTCGATGGCTTTTTCTGGGGAGAAAAAATGTTTAGAGCCGTCAATATGGGATTGGAAAGTAACGCCTTCTTCCTTGATTTTCCGACGATGACTTAAAGAATAAACTTGATAACCGCCACTATCGGTAAGGATAGGTTTGTCCCAACCGTTGAATTGATGCAATCCACCCGCTTGCTCTAGAATGTCTATTCCAGGGCGTAGGTACAAGTGATAGGTATTCCCTAGGATGATTTGAGCATTGATGTCTTGGTGGAGTTCACGCTGGTGCACGCCTTTTACCGTGCCAGCCGTACCGACTGGCATGAAAATAGGCGTTTGGATATTGCCATGATCCGTTTCTATGAGTCCTGTCCGTGCAGAACTATTAGTGTCAGTATGTTCTAGCGTAAATTTCATCGTCCTAATCTTATGAACCCAAAGCCCGAAAATATAATACCGAGGTCTTTCCAAATACTATAATCCCTAGCGTATATCAAGTCAAATTGTGCTTCATTCCTAACTTTGACATACTTGTCACTAGGGTGTAAAATACCGTTTTTGATGGGAGGCAGATCATTGTCTTCCTTCGACCAGTAGCCCACCCAAGAGGTACGGCCCACAAAGGTAGAGATTATATTCTTAAAGAAATTCTTTCTAGATTTTAGGAATAAAAAAATCAAAGGGAATCCTAGTAGAAATAGAATAGAGAGGGCAAGATCCAAGAAGCGTTTTTTTCTTCTTTCATTTGCTTTCGCAATATTAAATTGGAGTTCTATGGTATAAAATTCGCCACGGCTGTTCTTGGAATGGGAGCCAATGATGCTCCAGCTCTCTTCTGGGAGAATACGGAATTTGACATTCGGCGAAAGCCGCCCCATAATCCAAATAATCTCTTGCGCTGAAATATCCTTTGCACAGAAAATCAATTCATCTATCTGGTAAAGTCGAACGGTCTCTGATAGGCTTTCTACCGAGCCAATGAAGTCCACTTTATTGGATGGATTAGGGGAAATGAGCCCCGTGTGCTTGAATTGGAAATGGGATTGCTCCAAAAGAGAAAGGACTTTTTGACTTTCGTCAATGCCACCTACTATAGCGATATTAGGGATTATCCTAGGAAAAAACTGTTTGCTTTGACGGTAATTATAGATAATCCTTAGTAAAAAGACCCAAGCGAGCGCCCAAACACTTCCTAGCAGAATCAAAACCCTCGAAGAGCGATATTCTAAAGGTAAAAAGCCATAAACAGCGGCGATAATCAAACTTCCAAGAAGGATGGAGCGCAGTGCTGTTTTGATTTTATAAGGCTTATCGTAGGCACCATTCATCAGTAGGCTCGAAACCCATATTGAAACATACAAAGGGATATTAACCCAATCAAAAGAAGATTGGAAATAGTCAGGCTTATCAAAATAATAGTTAGCCCAGCCGTTTTTAGAAATCCATAAACCTAGCCCAAGCCCAATAATATCAAAAAAAGGCAGCGCAATAGCATTGAAAACATTCCGAAAAATAGTCAAAGCAGCTCTAAGGTACACGGCTAGATAAATCATGGATTTGTACAAAGAACCACTACTGCCGTGCAAGTGCTTATCTGCGAAAATAAGCATGGCCTTATGGAAGATGTTCACATAGTTGAGACTACCTTTTTTGGTGCTTTCGCCCTTGTAGTGAATGATGGACGTATCTGCTAGATAGTAGTTTTGATAACCTGCTTTTTTAATCCGATAAGATAAGTCAATGTCTTCTCCATACATAAAAAAAGTCTCATCGAGCAAACCGACCTCATCCAGAACTTCCTTACGGATAAACATAAAAGCACCTGCTAGCACATCGACGGGGTTGTTTTCTTTTTCAGCTAAATAGCCTAGGTGGTAATGATTGAAAAACTTTGATTTTGGAAATAATCTGGATAGACCGAACGCCTTACAAAATGCAACCCAGGGAGAGGGGAAACCTCGTTTGGATTCGGGAAGGAATTGCCCTGCTCCATCAATCATCCGAACGCCAAGCGCACCTGCATCGGGTGTTTGATTCATGAATTGAATACATTGTACAAAAGTATCTTCTTGGACAATGGTATCGGGATTAAGCAGGAGGATGAATTTTCCTTTTGCGGCTTTAATAGCTTGGTTGTTGGCTTTTGAGAAACCAACATTTTTTTTATTTTCGATGAGCTGCACGGAGGGAAATCGCTCCTTGACCATCGTTGTAGAAGTATCAGTAGAATAATTATCTACCACAAAAACCTCTGTATTTAGATTTTGGCTTGCTTTCTCAACGGAGACCAAGGCCTGTTCTAAGAAATGGCGCACATTGTAATTGACGATGATGATAGATAAATCAATCGGAGAGGTAATATGTGACCAATTGTGTTGGGGCATTGGTTGCTAGTAGCTGATAAAAGTTGCCATGGTGAAACGAATCCCAAAATGCTCAATATCCTGTCTAAGAGGTAGTCCATCGTTTTGGAAAGTGTCGGGATTGAGTGCTTGGTTTAATGGGGTTAGGTTGACATTGCCATAGCCGAAGGTATAGTAAGGTTGTATGATGAATTTGGGTCGAGTCGCTTCGGGGTCTCCTAGCATGATTTTAATGAAAATAGAAGAAAATAAATCCGTTTCCTTGATATGAGTAGAAAAAGAAAGTGATTTAATATCATTACTCAAACCTGTTCTTGATTTTCCTCGAATAGCAGCCAATTCAAAAGAAGCCCCTACACCCAAAATCAAATCGTCACCGATAGGAGCGCCAGTTCCTAAAGCGACATAATAGCTGTTCATGCTGAACTTGATGTCGGTTTGTTCTAATATTTCTTCTGGATTGAAAAAGGTGGTGCTTTTGTTCTGAAGCCGTTGAGTGAAACCGATTTCAGCGAAAGAAAAATTATAGAAACCACCGAGTGCAACATTTAGACCAGCAGGCAGCTGAAAGTTTTTGAAAGACTCATTGACGTTGGTGGTCTGAGCTTCGTATCTATCTGCAATGGCGTTTAACCCTTCGAATGGTCGATACCCTGTTTGATAACCAAAGCTGAGGTAGGTATTGGCAAAATCTTGACCATGAACTGAGTAAGTCAACGAAAACAAAAGGAATAGTAAAGCTATTTTTTTTATAAAAAAGTTTGAAAACATGATTGGGTGCTGTTTATCTGTTAGAGCTGTAAGGCGTTCTTGATGCGATGGAGCGGCCTAGGGTCAATTCATCTGCATATTGAAGCTCTCCACCGAAAGAAACCCCTCTTGCTATACTAGTGACCTTGACGTCCAAATCCTTTATTTTTTTAGCAATATAAAACATGGTGGTATCTCCTTCAATCGTTGGGCTAATCGCCATAACAACCTCAGAAATTTCCGTTTTCTGTATTCTATCTACAAGAGCTTCTATGGTCAAATCGGACGGGCCAATCCCCTCTATGGGGGCAATGACGCCTCCCAATATATGGTAGACGCCCTTGAAATGCCCTGTTGCTTCAATGGCCAAAACATCTCGAATACCTTCGACGACACAGACCAAATTTTGTTGTCTTCGTTTATCGGCACAAATAGTACAAGTAGTCGTATCGGAGATATTGAAGCAAGTTGTA
>JAHDBO010000232.1 GCA_020630355.1 Saprospiraceae bacterium | reverse complement strand
GGCTACCGATTAATCGGGGGGCAGCGGATGGTTTTACAAGGACTGGGGCAATAGGCGCCAATCTGAACACGGATATAGGTAAGAAGACTAAACTGACAGCGAGTTATTTTTATAATGATGTGCTCAGGGAAAGTGAAAGCAGCAGTGCTCGTCAGGATTTTATAGGCGAAAGCACTTTTTTTACGGATGAAATCTCCGAGCAAGAAAACCGAAATGCCAATCATCGAGCCAGCTTGCGCCTGAAGAGCGACCTAGACTCAATGCAGCGCTTGGTCTTGAGCGGAAATTTGACCTTTAATGATTCTGAATTTCAGAGCAATAGTTTCAAGGAAGTGTTCACAGCAGCTCGATTGCTAGAAAATGACAGTGATAGGAAGAATAGCTCCCAAAGCAATAACTTGAATTTCGACCTTATGGCGAGCTATATGCTCAAGTTCAAAAAGAAAGGGCGTTCGGCCTCTTTAGAGGCCAGTCTCAATAACAATAATAGCAGTAGCGAGGGCTTGTTACAGTCTCTAAACCGCTTAAACTTATTGGAACCCGACAATACGATTGTAGAGGATTTATTGCAAAATCAAGAAGAAAATCAAGGACAACTGGGTTATAAAACTCGTTTGAACTATGTAGAGCCACTAGGGAAAAAACGCTACGCTGAATTTGCCTACGAGCATAGAAATAGGAGCACAGAGTCGGAGCGGAATGTCTTTGATGTGTTGCCGACACCTGTCTATAATCCCGATTTTAGCAATGCGTTCAACAATGATTATTTTTACAATGTTCTAGGATTTAACTTTCGTAAAAACAGGGAATCGTTCAAGTATTCCTTGGGTTTGGACGTGCAGCAGTCTACCTTGAAAGGGGATATTATCACGCAGGATATTCAGTTGGAAAGAAACTTTCGATTTCTGTTGCCCAAGGCGACAATGCAGATGCAAATAAGCCAATCACAGAATTGGAGAATGAATTATTCGACCCAAATCCGAGAGCCCTCTCTGAATGAACTACAACCTGTTGTTAATAATAATGACCCATTGAATCAATATTTGGGCAACCCCAACCTGAACCCAGAATATACGCACCGCCTCAATACGAGCTACAATCTCTTTGACCAATTTTCTTTCACGAGCTTGTTCGTTTTTGCAACGGCAACACTGACCAAAGATAAAATTGTGCGCTCGCAGACCATCGATTCTTTATTTAGAAGAACGACCATTCCCCTTAATGTGGAGGATGTTTTTGATGCACGAATAAATGCCAGCTTCTCGACGCCACTCAAATTCATGGGCGCAAAGTTGCGCTTGCGGGCGGGATTGAATTTTGTAGAGGACAGGGTTGTTTTGAATGAGGTCGAAAGTGGTGTGGACAGATGGCGCAATACGCTGGGGATTTCTTTTAGCAACCTAAAACGGGATAAATTTAACTTACGCACAGGAGTGGATTATACTTTTAATACGAGTCGCTTTGAAGATGAGAGCCAAGGCGTGCAGCGTTTTCTGAACCAGCGTTATTATTTGACGGCGGACACCGAATTGGGGAAATGGCAATTGGATACCAAATTTAACTACACGATATATTCTGGGCAGGCTTTTGAAGATACCACACAGCTGCCGATATGGTCGGCATCCGTTTCGAGGTATATGCTCAAAGGCGATAAGGGGCAGTTGAAGCTCTCTGTTTTTGATTTGTTGAACCAAAATAGAGGTATCAATAGAAGTAGCAGTCTCAATTATATTCAAGATGAGCGAGTCAATTCTCTGGGACGTTACTTCTTATTGACCTTCACTTATAAGATAAAGGGCTTTGGTGGAAATGATAGGGGAATAAGGATAAGAATGGATTAAAAAGCCAAGGTTTCTCAAAATTTATTCAACTTTGTAGGCGTTTAAATAAAGATTTTTTGAATAAAAAATAAAAATGAGATTCCTACTCCTACTAACATTTCTATGCTTGATGGCTTGTGATAGCTCTATCGAGCACGTCGAAGTCACCGACCAACAAGGATACACAGAAAAATACACCCGTTCTACCAAAGATTATGCAAAGCAAGGGCGCTATGAAAAATCATATCCTAGTGGTAAGGTTTACGAACAAGCTTGGTATGAAAACGACACCCTACAAGGCGAAAAAATCACTTTTTTTGAAAATGGGGATACTCAAAGTATTTTCCTGTTCGACAAGGGGAAATATGAAGGAGCGTTCAAAGAGTTTTATGAGAATGGCAAATTGATGCAGGAAGGGATTTATGAAAATGATCAAATGAATGGTAGTATCAAAACTTACTACAAAACAGGAGCGCTGAAGGAAATCGCAACGATGTCAGCCAATGAGGAAAATGGGCCATTTACAGAATATCATGAAAATGGAAAAATCAAGGTCGAAGGAGCTTTTAAAGATGGGGATAACGAACATGGGGAGTTGAAGTTCTACGATGAAAATGGAGTTTTAGAGAAGACAATGGACTGTGATATGGGACGCTGTCGGACGACTTGGACGAAAGAAAATGGCGAATCAGAGTAAAATTTCCAATCCATCATAGGCAGGACGAATATTGGGAGGCAGTTCTTCTAGCAAATCTGTGTGCCTCCCCATGAGGTGGCTGAAATGGGTCAGATAGGTTTTTTTAGCACCAATTTTTTTGGCGAAAGCCAGACTTTCTTCTAAAGTCAGGTGCGAGTGGTGCTCGTTTCTATGTAGAGCACTAATGGTCAGCACATCCAGTTTTTTCAACTGCTCAAAACTAGCTGATGGAATGGTTTTTACATCCGTCAAGTAAGCAAAAGCACCAAAACGGAAACCAAGAATAGGTAGTTTGCCATGTAGAATCTCTATGCTTTGTATGTGTTTGTTTTTGATTAGAATATCTTGATTAGCCTCCACGGAGTAAGGAATAATCCTAGGAGCACCAGGATAAGGATTACTAGAAAAAACATAGTCAAAACGTTTCTCTAGGTTTTTGATGACCCGAGGTAGCGCATAAATGGGCATATCTTTGTCATATCGGAAATTGAATGGTCGAACATCATCTAGTCCTGCAACATGGTCATTGTGTTCATGCGTGACAAGTATTGCATCAATCTCATGCCCTCCAACAGCTAACATCTGCTGCCGGAAATCAGGTCCAACATCGACGACCAGCCGCAAATCATCCCATTCTACCATAATTGAAACCCTCAATCTTTTATCCTTAGGATTGGAGGAGGTGCATACAGGGCAGTTGCATCCAATGACTGGAATCCCCTGAGAAGTGCCCGTGCCTAGAAATGTAACTTTCATTTAGTCGATGTCGTTTGGGAGGGGTAATTTTTTGAAAAATTGAGCAGTTTTAGGGTCTAGTTGCTCTACTGGAATTGTGATTTTAGTTAAAATTTCTAGCAGGCTGCCAATCCTTCCTTCCGTATCAAAAAATCGATTGATAATGACAATCTTCTTATTTTCAACAAGGCAGTGCCCCGATTGAAAACTTCCTTTTTCATAACGGACAGAATAGCCCGATTCTTCAAAAATCCCTTCTATTTTTTTTAGATTGTGTTTTGTGTATTTCATGCTTTACGTTACATTGCAGTGGCTTGTCTTTTAGTTAAGTACTCGGACATAAATAAAGATAGAGTATGAATGAGGATATTTTAGATT
>JAHDBO010000231.1 GCA_020630355.1 Saprospiraceae bacterium | reverse complement strand
TTCCTCGTCACGATACAGTTTCTTGCCTGTTTTGATGTGAAAAGGGTCTTTTGAGGTTTGGTTTTCGTTGAAAGTCGTTTCTTCAAAACTAGAATCTGCACCAAATTCCTCAGGTGTCCCCATCACCGCAATAGCAGCATCTACGTCAGAAAGTGTAACGATTTGTTTACGTTTCATCTGTTCGTTGAATAATTCTGCCATTCTAAATTCAATATCAGAAACAATGTCTTCTACGCCTTCCTCATTTTGGAAATGCTGTTCGATTGTCTCTAAATACTGAGTAAGATGTGAGTAGGCATCCTCATCAATCGTGAACGGATAGCCTCCTAAATTGATGTTGAATACTTTATTCATCGTGAGCGTGATTTTTGGTTGTCAGATTGACTGCGTTAACTAAATCTCCCCAAGTTTCTTTGAGGCTTTCTAAAAATTGGGCGCCTTCGTCCGTCAAGTAGTAATACTTACGAGGTGGTCCCGAATTGGATTCCTGCCAGTTATAATGTAGCAGACCAGCATTTTTTAGTCGATTGAGCAGCGGGTAAAGCGTACCTTGAACAACAATGAGCTTTGCTTCTTCAAGCTTAGCAATGATGTCTGAGGGATACGATTCTTTCTCTGCTATAATTGCCAAAATGCACATCTCCAAAACCCCTTTACGCATCTGCGCTTTTGCATTTTCAAGTTTCATCCTTTAGGCTTTGTCAAATTTTGCTTTCAATGATTGTAAAAGCGGTCTTCTTCCTAAGTACAAAACAAAGTTATGATAAATTATAGTACCATGCAATACATAATACTATAGTCATGCATGCTACCTTTTAATAGATTGTATTGTAAGTAATTGATAATCAATATAGTGTTGTTTTGTTTTTTTCTAAAAAAAAGTTGAAAAAAAATAAAATGTCGACTTCTTGATATAAGAATTAACAGATATTCCAATAAGAAAAGACTAAATTTGTGTTCACAATTTACTAGAGATGAAGTCGATTTTTACCACATTATTTTGTTTGATTACTTTCGGCGTTTATGCACAGACCATGGCAGTCAAGGCGATTACTGAGGATGTCAAGATAGATGGAAAGTTAGATGATGCATTTTGGCAAACTGTTCAGCCAAGCAGTGATTTTTGGCAGAATTTCCCGACAGATAGCTTGAGGGCGAAGTATCAGACCAAGGTTTATATGGCTTATGATGATAATAATCTTTATGTCGGTATTCGATGTGAGGCTTCTGGAGGAGCGTTTATTACACCTTCTTTAAAACGAGATTATAGAGCAGGAGGAAGTGATAATATTACCTTAGTTGTAGATTCTTTTGATGATTTGACGAATGCATTTGTGTTTGGCTTGAATCCGCATGGTGTAAGGCGAGAAGCATTGATTTCAAATGGAGGTATTAGTTATGGACGTGATTGGAGTGATTCTTGGGATAATAAATGGCGTGGGGATGCTTTTATGGGGGATGATTTTTGGACTTGTGAATTTGCGATACCTTTCAAGACACTACGTTATAAAGATGGTGGTGATAAATGGAATTTGAATATTTACCGTTTCGATTCGCAATCGAATGAGATTACGACTTGGGCGCGTATTCCTCAAAATCAAACCTTGATTAACCTTGCTTTTCTAGGGGAAATGCGTTTTGAAAAACCTTTGAAAAAATCAGGTGGAGGAGTATCTCTTATTCCTTATGTAACTTCCCGAATGTCGCAAGATTTTGAGGCAGATGGAAAAGCAGATTTTGGATTTAATGCAGGAGGAGATGCCAAGATTGGCTTGACTTCTAGCCTGAATCTAGACCTCACGGTCAATCCAGATTTTTCGCAGGTAGAAGTAGATAGGCAGGTGACTAACCTTGACCGTTTCGAGATCTTCTTCCCTGAACGGAGGCAGTTCTTCCTAGAAAATGCGGACCTGTTCGGTAATTTTGGCGACAGCCGAATCAATCCTTTTTTCTCTCGTCGCATCGGTGTGGCAAGAGATACAACGGAAGGGGTCAATATAGAAAATGCTATCTTGGCAGGCGCTCGACTGAGCGGTCGTATCAATAAAGATTGGAGAGTAGGTTTGCTTTCTATGCAAACGGCGCAAGACAAAGAGAATGATTTGCCAAGCTTTAATTATACCGTTCTAGCATTGCAGCGTCGAGTATTTAGCCGCTCTAATCTTGGGTTGATTTTTGTGAATAAGCAGGACTTCGATAGTTTTGATTCGGAGACAACTTACAACCCCTTTAATCGTGTCATTGGTTTGGATTATAATATTGCGTCAGAAGATGGACTTTGGTCTGGTAAAGCGTTTTTACATAAAACGTTCTCTCCTGAAGAAGCAGGTCTTGGTGATGATGAATGGGCGCACGGTTTCAAAATCCGATACAACAAACGAACGTTTTCATTTGGGTATGAACATCAGTATGTGGGCAACGATTTCAATGCTGAAGTGGGATTTGTTCCAAGGAAAGATTTCTACAGAATCAACCCTGAAGCTAGTGTTCGGTTTTATCCGACCAAAGGTAATGTGGTAGAACATTCAATTGATACAGATGCTAATTTTTTCTGGAATCCAGAAGTGGGTAAAACAGACCATTCGCTTTCGATTGGTTATCGAGTTAATATGAAAAGCACCACTCGCTTTGGTTTTAGAATTATAAACGATTATACCTATTTGCTAGAAGATTTTGACCCTACCCGAACAGATTCAGAGCCATTACCCGGGGGGCAAGGTTATTCTTACACGTATATGCGTGCTTCTTTTGATACGGATAGGAGAGCGGTTTTTAGTGTTGGTCTGAATCCAACTTATGGGCAATTTTATAATGGAGAACGCCTAGGCCTAGGGGCGAATCTGTCCTATCGCTTTCAGCCTTACGGAAGTATTTCCGCCAATATCAATTACAATTATATCTCTCTTCCAGAGCCTTATGCGACCACTTCCCTGTTTTTGATAGGACCAAGATTGGATATTACTTTTACAAAGTCGATTTTCTTGACCACCTTCGTTCAGTACAATAATCAGATTGATAACGTGAATATCAATGCCCGATTCCAATGGCGTTTTGCGCCCGTTTCGGATTTCTTTATCGTTTATACAGATAATTATGCCTCCAATGATTTTTCGGTAAAAAATCGTGCAATTGTAGCAAAATTGACCTATTGGTTTAATTTGTAAAGATGGTTTCAGTAAAAAACGGGTCTTTAGTCTTTAGGGATTTTGCACTTGGTTTTGCCTTTTTGGTGGCGATTACTTTCTTGGCAATTGTCCCAAAGCAGTCGGATTTTTACCTGATTTTACTAGGAAGCGTTTCTAGTTTTGGTTTGTACGCTTGGATAGTCACTAAGGATTTGTCTAAACAACGATTGCTGTTTTTTCTGGGGGTTGCTGTGCTGGCACGCTGTATTTTACTGTTTACTTTTCCCAATCTCTCCGATGATATTTACCGCTTTGTCTGGGATGGTCAACTACTCAATAGCGGTATCAATCCTTTTGACCATCTCCCGACGCATTACATGCAAAAGGGCGTTGAGCCAGTCGAAGGCATTAGGCCCGAACTCTTTGCAGCGCTAAATTCGCCGAGCTATTTTACGATTTATCCACCTGTGGCGCAGTTCACTTTTTTGTATTCTACTTGGCTTTCGCCAAATAGTGTTTGGGGGG
>JAHDBO010000230.1 GCA_020630355.1 Saprospiraceae bacterium | reverse complement strand
CGACTTGTGAGCGTCCTTTCAAATGGCGTAAAAAATGGGAAAAAGACTGGGACAAGGTCAAATATTGTAGCAAACGCTGTCGAGGAGAAGCAAAGAAAAAGCAAGAATAACAGTAGATTTTGGATTTTAGATTAAAAACTGTCGCTTTACGGTTTTTGATTTTTCGACAAGCCAATTTAGAACAATGTTTACTATTTCACCCTTCGACCCTTCCATGTATATTTCTTGATGAACAAGGAGAGCGTACCGATAATAGCAATATATAAAACGTGTAAAATTTGATTGGAAACAAAATCTTTAAAACTGATTTTGGTCTTAAAAAACCTGCCCAGTCGGCTCAGATAAAAATAGTCGCTTCCTCCTTTCAGAACAAGCATAAGCCCTAGCAAATACAGGAAATCTTTTTCCCATAAAGAAAACAAAGCCGCTAGAAGAACCCCAAGACAAGTCAGATAAACAACTGCCTGTACAAAAAGCATTTTCCAATTCTTATACGCACTATTTTTCGTTGCCCAGCGCATGCGCTGTTGGAAAAAACCTTTCCATGTTTTTTCTGATTTTGTATGAACGATTGCTTTTCTATTTTTCAAAAAACAGATACCATCAGGATATTTCTGAGCTATTTTATTCAATAAAAAAACATCATCTCCCGAAGCAAACTGCTCGTTGCCGCTATAACCGCCCAATTCATCAAAAACCTCCTTTCGGAACGCCATATTCGCACCATTGCATAGGTGGATGGTTTGGCTCTGAATACCGCCGCCCGTCACCCCCATCATCCCCATCAAATCCAAATACTGAAACCTTTCAAGCGTGCTATCCCCATTCTCGAAAAGAACAGGTGCAGCCACAAACCGAATCTTTTTATTTGAAAAAGCATGTACCATGCTCTTCAGCCAATCCTTATCCATCCAACAATCGGCGTCTGTTGTGATAATTATCGCTCCCTGACTTTGTCGTATTGCCAATTCTAATCCCTTTTTCTTGTAGCTATTGATGCGCTCTTCGGCCGACATTATATCTTCAAGCGATAGCAAACGAATAAAACTTAGGTGCTTGGTGTAGCTTTTCACTATTTCTGCCGTCCTATCTGTAGAAAAATCATCTATGACGATGATTTCAAGCCTTTCTTCAGGATAAGACTGCTGAAGGATAGCTCTGAGACATCTTTCAATGTTCCCTGCTTCATTTCTAGCGGGAATGACGACCGTCACTTTAGCAAAGGCTGTCGATAGTACTTTTGATTTAGAGATAATTCTATCCCACTGTTGCAATATCAGCAGAAGGATTACAACATAAAAAAAAACAAAAATGATATGAATTCCCCAGACAAAAAACAAAGGCTCGTAGTTTGGTTTGTGCTGACTTTTATTATATTTGTTTAAGCTCGCATAAAATATACATTACTTTTTCCCCATCTATTCCAAATATTTGCTCTTAAAACCAATTATCTGAATTCAATCCTATTGAATCCGATATTGAATGCAATATTCGGTCTATACACTAAACGGTTTACTAAAGTAAACTAATTTATTTACTAACTAACCAACTTTAATTATGAAAAAGTATGTTGTTGAGTTCATCGGTACTTTCTTTTTTGTTTTGACAATTGTCATGACTGTAAATGGAGGTGCTGGGATTATGGCGCCACTAGCTATTGGTTGTGCACTTATGATTATGGTTTATGCCGGAGGGCACATTTCTGGAGGGCATTACAACCCTGCGGTAACCTTGGCCGTTTTCCTTAGAGGAAAATGTCCTGCTTCGGATGTGGCGCCATACATGGCATCCCAAATCGCTGGAGCGGCAGTGGCGGCTCTTGTAGCAGCCATAATGCTGAGCGTGCTTACTGATACTGCTCCAACTCCTAAGGAAATTTCTGTTGTACCTGCCTTAATCGCTGAGTTTTTAGGGACTTTTGCTTTGGCTTATGTGGTATTGAATACCGCTACAGCGAAAGGTACTGAAGGCAATTCTTTCTATGGTTTGGCAATAGGTTTTACCGTAGTTGTCTGTGCTTATGCTATGGGCGGTGTATCTGGAGGAGCTTTCAATCCAGCTATTGCGGTAGGTATCTCTGTTGCTGAAATGAGTTCCTGGTCTAATATATGGGTATTATGGCTGGCTGATTTTGCAGGTGGAGCTGCTGCGGCTTATACATTCCTTTTTGTGAATGGTAAAGAATAAAATTCGATTCAACAAAACGAAGATGGAGGCTGTCTCACTGGGAGGCAGCCTTTTTTATTGCTTGTATTCAAAGCGATATTCCTCCATTTGACCATTGGCGTATTGCAGTCGCTCATAGGCTTTATTTTTGCCTTGCCGACGGCTTGTTTTTGTACTAGAAACTTGATTCGATGAAGTGTAGGATTTTTCTCGGATTGTGTTTGAATCAGGATATTCATATACCACATAAGAGGATATAGCGCCCCCCTTGTTCAAATAGGTTTCTTGTTTTTTCTTTCCATGATTATAATATTTAAACACTATGCCATAGTCTATTTTATCTTGATAATCCAAGTAAAGTGTCTTCACCAATTCTCCGTTCTGGTACTCGTTTTTAATTTTGTAAACAAAATCAACTTGATCCTTATCAGGATATTCCCTGTAACGGTATTCTTCTAGTATTGAATCTTGATTGTTGTATTGGTGTTTGATTTTTTCTGTATAAAAAGGATTCCCATTTTTTCTAAAATAATTGACTTCTTCAATATCGCCCTTGCTATTGTAATGATAGCTTTTAGAACCCCAGACGCCCGTTCGATTATTTCCGAACAGAACATGCTGTAATGAACCATCTGTATTGTAAGTAAAGTGCTGCACCACATCCCACTTGCCATCGTGGTTGGTGATTTTTCTTTTGAGCAGTCCTTGTTGATTGTAATCGTAATCCGTCGAGGTCAGTTGCCGACCGTCTTTCTTATCAAATGTGGCACTGCGGTACATTTTGCCCTTCTCATAATATTTGGCCTCTATCAACTGCTCCTTTCCTTGGCTTTTCCAGTAAGTATGCCTGCTCTTGAAGTTATTTTGCGCCAAGCAAAACCCAGTGATACAGCAGCAAAAAAAGAGGGTAAAAGTGTATTTTTTAGTCATTTGTTTTGATAGGAAACCAAAACAAGAATCATTGGTTCAGACAAAATCAATCTTTCCAAAACCAAGTATCCACTACCGCCATTACCGCATAGTAAGACCCCGTAATCCAAGCCGACCAAATTGCCCAAGTAGGTCTTTCAGGATAGTAATATACAACCGCCAAAAGTGCGATAAAGAACAGAACGGATGCCCCTACAGAAACCGCTTTTAGTCGGGTAGCCTGACTAGGATAGACAAATTTGACTGGAACAAAGTGAAGCACCGCAAAGAAGAGAATCAGTGCAATATTAATGGATTCGGGAAATTGGGCGATGAAGAAAAGATAAAAGACCACCATGTTCCACATCACAGGAAAACCGACAAAATACATATCATTGGAAACCATACCTTCTTTCCCATAATACAAAGCTGCACTTAGCAACATCGCAGCGGCACAGACGAGGTTCATTGTACCACTCACCAAGCCACACTCATAGAAGAAAAAAGTAGGGATAATCGCATAAGTTGCAAAATCAATCACATAATCTATTGTCTTCCCATCCATGTAAGGCAGCACCTCTTTGACTTTGAATAGCCGTGCAA
>JAHDBO010000229.1 GCA_020630355.1 Saprospiraceae bacterium | reverse complement strand
CTTTCGCCAATGAAGAAGGCAAGCCAGCCATCCCTAGCAAATTTCTATCGTTCTTGTAATAGGTGTCCATATATCTTTTTTCATAAAAAGAATTGATGCCTTCATCCATCCATGCATTGGTTCTTTCATTACTCGCTAGTATACCATAAAACCAATTATGTCCCACTTCGTGCGTGATGACTTCATCCAGTGCCTCTGCCGTTCCGCCACGCCCAATGACCGTAATCATCGGATATTCCATCCCTGCCCCTGCACTAAGGGCACTCTGCACCGCAGTGGCATGCGGCCAAGGATAGTTGCCCACATTGTCGGAGTAAAACTTCACAGAGCGATTCAAATAATTGACCGCTTCTTTCCATAGCTTTGTTCCTTCTGAAAACATCGCCCAAGTGTCCACTTTATCTCCATTAGAAAGTTCTACCGCCCCTTTCATTACATAGAATCGCTTATCCGCAAACCAAGCAAAATCATGGACGTTTTCAGCTTTGTACTGAATGGTCTTTGTCTCCTCAGAAGACGCTGGAAATGCTCGAACATTCTTCAAAGAATCTCCTTTGATATAGTCTAGTGTTTCTTGGACTTTGGTCTCAAGAAATGCTTTTTCACGCTCATTTTGAAGTACACCAGTCGCTCCGACTACATAGTTTTTGGGCAAGGTCAACTTTACATCAAAATTTCCAAATTCTGAGTAAAACTCCCCCATATCCAAATAAGGCATTGGATGCCAACCATCTTTATCGTAGACTGCGGGTTTAGGATACCATTGCGTCATTTGGTAGGATTGCCCGACGTGACCCAGCCTAGAAAATGAATCTGGAATTTTTAATGCAAAGGGCGTACTAATCGTCATTTTAGCACCTGGTTGTAATCCTTTTTTAAGTTTTAAAAGAATGATGTCCCTGTTTTTTTGCCAGTAATCCCATTCTACACTTTCATCATTGACTAAAAAATCCAAGTCTTTCAATCCACCCAATTGGTCATTGGTCGCAAAATGAAAACGAGTACTTCCCATTCTGACTTGTTGTTGGGCGAAAGCCGATTTTCTAGTCCGGTAAGCATTGGGCCAAAGGTGGATATATATTTCTTTCAATTCATCAGGTGAATTGTTCGTATATTCCATATCAATATAACCTCGCAAAACATGATTTTCATCATCTAGCGTTGCTTCAATATCGTAATTAACCTCTTGTTGGAAATAATCTTGGGAAATTAGTGGTTTTATGAACAAGCATAATAACACAACCATTGATACCAATCGATTCATCTTATGTAATTAGGTGTTATGTAATAGTGAGGATAAATTCTACCTTGCGTTAAGTAAATTGAAGGTCTATTTTACAAACTGAGTCTTAGCTAAAAATATACGCTACAAAGCTAATAAACTATTCGAAATTACATTGGAACGCTGTGAGTCTTATAAACTATATAGATAATATGAAATATTTATCCAAATGAAATATTTAATTTTTGCCCTTTCTGTGACAAGCCTTTTGTTTGCTTGTGAAACAACTCAAAACTTAAATGAGGCGAAAAACGGCCCCAAATCAATCCAAGAATATACTTTCCCAGACGACTGGGAAGGTGAATGGGTTGGTGAGCTCTTGATTTATTCGGGCAATAGCATCCAGCAAAAAGTAGAAATGGAACTACACATATTGCCTATTGACAGTTCGGACAGTTATGCTTTCACCATCATATATGGACTAGACAAAGAGAAAGGGAAACGTCCTTATGAAATATTCGCTGTTGACACCATCAAAGGACACTATAAAGTTGATGAGAAAAACAGCATTGTCCTAGATGAGTATCTTTTTGGAAATAAAATGGTCAGTAGGTTTGAGGTCATGGGCAATATGCTACTGTCTAGCTATGAAAGGACAGCGCAAGGAATATTATTTGAAATCTTTTCAGGAAGCACCAAAACCCCAACAAAAACAGGTGGAACAAGTGACGACATCCCTGAAGTAAAATCTTATCCTATAAAAATAAGGCAATACGCTGTGCTCTCAAAAAAATAGCCTTGCTAAACGGCTATTTAGCAAGGCAAAAGACTATGGACACCCTATGATTATTAATTCATAATTACTTTACCAAAGATAGTAAAAGTTTAATCTTTTCAGAATTAAGTTCAACTCATATAAAACGATATTGTGACATAATATATCATCTTAAAGCGATATTTACATATTCAAAAATTCAAATTTCAATGGAATCCTAGGATTTCTTGACAAGAAACCCCGCTTTTGCCCTATCTTGTAGTCTCATTACAACTTTGTACATGAAAGCCATCATACCAGTTGCAGGAGCAGGTACTCGATTACGACCACACACATATACCCAGCCTAAGCCATTGATACCTGTGGCTGGCAAGCCTATCATTTCATTTATTGTAGACAGTTTACTTGATGCAGGCGTTAATGAATTTGTTTTCATCATTGGGTATTTGGGCGAGAAAATCCGTAACTATATAGAAGAACGATACCCCAATATAAAAATGGAGTTCGTCACACAGGAAGAACGGCAAGGGCTTGGTCATGCCATCTGGATGGCGAAAGACGTCATCAAAGATGCGAACGAGGTCTTTATCATACTAGGAGATACCATATTCGATGTGGATATGGCTAGTTTCATAGATTGTCCTTATTCTTGTTTGGGTACTAAGAAAGTGAATGACCCAAGGGAGTTTGGTGTTGCAGAATTTGGCTCGGATGGTATGGTTTCAAAAGTTGTAGAAAAACCTTCTATCCCTAAATCTAACATGGCGCTGGTTGGGCTATATAAAATCAAGGAAGTTCCTGCTTTGATAGATGCTCTTGATTATAATATTAAAAATGAGGTTAAATCCCTAGGAGAGTATCAACTGACCGATGCACTCATGCACATGATTGATAAAGGCATCAAATTTCAGGCTGTTCCAGTCAACAATTGGTACGATTGCGGCAAACGAGAAATTCTCTTAGAAACCAATTCCATCTTACTCAAAAAATCAGATTACGCCTCTTCCAATATCCCCAGTTTTTACAATACGATTATCATACACCCTGTCATCATTGGTGAAAACTGTAAAATCTCCAATTCCATCATCGGCCCTAATGTCTCGATAGGCAATAATGCACGGATTGAATACTCCATTGTCAAAGAATCTATCCTAGGAGATTATGCCACTATTGAAGAAGTGGTACTGCAATATTCCGTTGTTGGCAATGATGCCGCTATCAAGGGATTGCGACAAAGCCTCAATATCGGAGATAATACCCAGATTGATTTTACTTAAGCACTAGATTTAATTCTGAATGAAAAATTTTGAATTTTGAATGACCCAGGACTCTTGGGATTACTTTACTGGTTTGTATGAAATCGAAAACAGACTAATAGACTTGTTATTTTTTTATAGAAAACAAACCTCTTTTTTCCTTGTTTTTTATGGAATCTTCATCTCAAAAGTCTCTTTATTAATGTGGTGTGCTCATTCATCACCTATCAATCATCATCCATAGTCATTTATGCTTGTCAAAACTTATGCTAGTGCCGTTCAAGGCGTCGATGCCCAAACAATTACCGTCGAAGTCAATACGGGAGGCACGGTAGCCGCTGGAAAACTGGGCTATTATCTTGTTGGTTTGCCTGACAATGCCGTGAGAGAAGGTTATCAAAGAATAGAAGCAGCATTAAAAAATTCTG
>JAHDBO010000228.1 GCA_020630355.1 Saprospiraceae bacterium | reverse complement strand
TACATATCTCAAAAACAACGCCAATCATTGGTCAAAATGACCTAAAGTGGGTTTTTAACTTCGTTTCTTAGCTTTCTTCACTGACAATTTGTCTAAAATACATATTTTTTATTTTATAATATAAAAATATTAAAAGCCTTCCCCATTTTTTGTGAAATAAAATAATGCTAAAACAGATTCAGCGAATTATCCCTTGTTTTGACAGTGTTTTGCAGAAACTGTCAATTTTTTGTGATTTGACTAGTGTTAAAATCTTGCTGATATTTGCATCGTAATTCATTCATAAACAAGCCATTCAAATTAAGTATAATGGAAGATTTGTTCAAAACATTTTTATACACAGGTGTTGGAATCGTATCTGAAACAGCAGATAAATTGCAGTCTTCTGTGAATAATCTAGTAGAGAAGGGGAAAATCAATGAGCAAGAAGGGGAGAAAGTAGTTAACCACCTGTTTGAAGACGCAAATGCCAAGCGTCAAGAGTTGGAGACGAATGTGAGAGATTTTGTTCAGAAAGGACTGGAGCAATTCAATTGGGTTTCAAAAGCCGAAGTAGAAGCATTAAATGCTAGAATCGCTGAATTGGAGGCAAAACTAGCTAAGAAATAAAATGACCAGCTAGGTCATAAAGAGTACTTATTCGTTTAACTGATTTAAAATACACGTAATCATGGAAGATTTATTCAAAAAATTTGTTTACACAGGCGTTGGAATCGTATCTGAAACAGCTGAGAAAGTACAGCAGTCTATCGACGAGTTGATAGAGAAAGGCAAAATCAGCGAGGATGAAGGAAAAAAGGTAGTAGAAAACGTAATGTCTGACACAAAGCAGAGACGAGAAGAGTTTGAAGGCAAGTTGAAAGGTATGGTTGATAAAATGTTGGCACAGTTCGACTTTCCGACACGTACTGAAGTAGAGTCTTTGAACGCAAAAATTGCAGAGTTGGAAGCGAAGGTAGCTGCTTCAGCAAAGAAGACAACGGCCAAGTCTTAGGGGGCAGATTGCTCTCATAAGCCAATAGAATTAGGAGGTGGTCGAATTTCGTCTTTAGACCACCTCATTTTTTAAATCATTTACATCTATTTATATCATGGAAAATCTATTTAAGAAAGCAGTATACACAGGCGTTGGATTGGTGACAAGTACTGCGGAAAAGTACCAGTCTCAAATTGATGAGCTAGTAGAAAAAGGAAAACTATCTGAAGAAGAAGGAAAGAAAATAGTTGATGGTTTGTTCAACGATTTTGACCAAAAGAAAGAAGACTTCGAAGGTAGATTGAAGAATATTGTGGATAAAGTAGTTGGTTCTTTTGATTTTGCAAGCAGAAATGAAATTGCAACTTTGAAAGCAAAAGTAGCTGAGCTAGAAGCTAAATTGGAAGCTCCAGTAAAAAAAGCACCTGCTAAGCGCACGACTACTAGAAAAGCAACGCCAAAGAAAACCACTACGGCGAAGAAAGAAGCTTAAATGTTAGAGCTTCTTCAAGGTTTTTTAACTAAACCATTCTTATGAAAAAATACATTGTTTCTCTGTTTTATATCACAGTTGGCGCTGCCAGCTTATTGAAAACAGAGCTTGAAAGTACCTTATCCCTTCCAGGGAATTTTTTCGACAACTTCGAGATTCCCGATGAGGAAATTCTATACGAGTTGGAAACTCCTGATGAGGATTAGGTATAAAGAATTATGGTTTAATTACATTTAAGAACGGCGGCCGGGCTTTAGCACGGTCGCCGTTTCTTTTATTTTTTTAAAAGGAAGATGATGATTAGTTTCCAATCTTGCCTAGTTCAATCCCTTCGGAGTAAGCGACTTGGATGCCGTTTTCCGCTAAAGCGGCCTTGATATTTTGATTGGCGGCATAGTAAACGTCCCAATAATCATCTGCGTTACAATAAGGTCTTACAGAAAGCACCACATTATGACTATCAAAAGTCTCGATACCTACAAAAGGATGGGGATTTGCCAGTACTTTTGGCGTGTTGCGGAGTGCTTGTTCTAGAGCGTCTTTTACTTTAGGGAAATCTTGGGCATAAGGGATATGCACGTTCAAATCTACACGGATATATTCTCTAGTAGATAAATTAGTGATGATGCCACTAATAGCGGTACTGTTCGGGATGATAACTGTTTTGTTATCGAAAGTAGCGATAATGGTATTGAAGATTTGGATTTCGGTAACATGGCCCATTTCGTCTTCTACTTTGATGATGTCATCCACTTTGTATGGTTTGAAAACCAGGATCATCACGCCTGCTGCGAAGTTGCTCAGACTTCCCTGCAATGCCATTCCAATCGCAAAACCTGCCGCAGCCAAAACAGCTACAAAAGAGGTGGTTTCAATACCGACCATACCAGCAACGCTGAATACTAGCAGTACCTTTAAGATGACATCTACCATTGTTCTTAAAAAAGGTTGTACATCTCTGCTGATGTTTGAACGTTGTAGGGTTTTTCCTATCATTCCTGTGATTCTCTTTATTACCCAAAGACCAACTAGCAGTACAACAACAGCTAAGAGTAATTTTGGAGTATATTCCATAATCATAGAAACTGCTTTTTCAGAGTACGATGTGTATTCTTCCATTGTTATTTTAAGTTTTGACGTTTTAAAATAGAATTCATTGCATTAGACTGTCTGTCTAATGAAAAGGTAACGTGGGAAACCGCCTTAAATTAAGAAAAAGTAGGATCGTACAAAGCAAGTGCTGCTTCTTCTTTTCGACGCATTTCTACTGCCTGTTCTGGTGTCTTATCTTTTTGCCCTAGGAGATGAAGGATGCCGTGGATGATGACACGGCGTAATTCTTGTTCGGGATGTTGGTGGAGGGCATCAGCATTGTCCTTTACCCGTTCAATGCTGATGAAAATATCAGATTCTAAGGATTGATTGTCACCATATTGGAAAGTGATTATGTCTGTATAGGTATCGTGTGCTAGGTGTTCTAGGTTGATTTTGTAGAGATACTCATCTGAGCAAAAAATGTAAGTGATATTTTTTATTGTAGCACCAGCATTTTGTACAATGAGGTTGATCCACGACTCAAGTTGAGTACGGTTTTTTAATTCAAATTCAATATCCTCTATATGGAAGTTGATACCAGTATCGACTTCTTCAAAAAGTCCCTCATCGGGAAAATGCTCCATCATACTGAAAACTGTATTTCTACGGTGCTGCCATTGTCGGAAAAAACGACTAAATCAGAGAGCTGCTTCATTAGGAAGACGCCTCTCCCTCCAATCTTTAAGATGTTTTCTGGAGCGGTAGGGTCTGGTAAATTGGAGTAATCAAAACCAGGGCCTTCATCAGAAATCAAGAAAGCTATTTTGTTAGAGCGAGGTTCCGCTTTAACCTTTACTTTCTTTTTTTCATCGGCACCATTGCCATGCATGATCGCATTGGTAACGGCTTCGGTTAGAGAGATTAGAATGTTTCCATAAACCTCTGGTTGGATTTGATAGCGATCTACCAAACCTTCCACAAAAGGTTCGACCTTTGACACATTCTGAGGGTCTGATACTAGTTCTAGCATATTTACTGTGTTGGCCATTTTAAAAGTAAGTGTTTCGGTCAGTCTAAAATGATTTCAGCAGTCTTTTCCGCTTAATTATTAGATTTTATTCTAAAATCAGATTTTAGTAATTAGTCTTTAGATATTAGATTGAAAATCATCTTTTTATACCCTA
>JAHDBO010000227.1 GCA_020630355.1 Saprospiraceae bacterium | reverse complement strand
CCTGCGGTATTATATGTTTGAGCATTTGATGTAAATACTATAAATACTAATGATACTAAGAGAAGCCACTGCCTAATCATATCCTATTTTGATTTTAGTAGACTTGTTCACATAGTACTTTAACCAAAGTGGGAATTGAGGCAAATTACTGTATGAATAAGTCTATTGGGTTTTGAACGAATGAAAGGTTTCGAAAATTACTTCCTCTCGTCTGTTAAAAGGTAATTATCCAAAATATTTTTAATCGAATCAATAGGGTAGTTCAACTCTGACAGAGCGTGTGTTTTGTTTGAACGTTCCACTATCAACAAAATCCGAGTATCATCTTTTTTTATAATGGAGGCGTCGATTGCCCCTCCTTTGATTTCTGAAGATTTGATTTCGCTCAAAGCTGTTTCGCCATAGGGCGTTATCAATTTTTCGGCACTAATTTGGACGGGTACTAATTTCTGGGTTGTCCAAAAACTAAAAAAGGTGCTACAAGCAGCTATGATTGCAATAAAAAAAGAAAGCAACGAAAGCGTCTTATATTTTTTAAATAAAAAAAAAGTCAGTGCAGCTCCTAACAGCATCAAAGTTAAGCTTATCCAAAGCGTTAAATTACTACTGTATAAATCGGGTTGAAAAACCTGCATTTGTTCTTGTACTTTTGACGTGAAAATAAAACGATGAATCAAATCGTATTGCATCTAGGCTCAAATATAGGCAAGCGCGAGGAAAACTTATCCAAAGCTATCGAACATATCAAAAATAGGATAGGTCGGATTGTCAAGCTGTCCAATATTTATCAAACGGCTGCCTGGGGCATGGAAGACCAGGCCGATTTTTACAACCAAGCCATCCTTGTGCAATCCGTACACAGCCCGATACATGTTTTAAATTGTATTGGTACAATCGAGGAACAGATGGGTCGGGAGCGCATCATAAAATGGGGCGCTCGCTTGATTGATATTGATATTATTTTTTTTGGGGAAAGATGTATCGACATCCCTAGGCTCGTCATTCCGCATCCTTATATGCAATCTAGAAGATTTGTACTGATTCCTTTATTGGAAATCATCCCTGACTGGGTACATCCAATTCTAGAAAAAGACATCCGCACGCTATTAAGTATTTGTGAAGATCAACTGGAAGTAAAACGGATATAAGCTAAAAGAAATATTCCTTTTTCAGTTTAATTCCATCTGATTTTGGTTGAGAATGCCTAATTTTCGGCTACAATCACAAGACCTTGAACGCTACCTTACCATACCGCTTTTTATCCATTGAAGGAAATATTGGAGCAGGAAAAACGACGCTCACAAAAATGCTAGCGCAGCAGTTTGACGGGAGGCTGATTCTAGAACAGTTTTCAGACAATCCTTTCTTGCCTTATTTTTATGAAAACCCAGAACGGTATGCTTTTTCGGTAGAGTTGTTTTTTATGACGGAGCGCCATAAACAACTTCAAGAGAATTTGGTCAGTCAGGACTTATTTCAACATTATACCTTTTCAGACTATTTTTTCATCAAGACTTTACTGTTTGCCAAAAATAATTTGAGCGACGAAGAGCATCGTCTTTTCAAGCGCTTGTTCAATGTTTTAAATTCTACATTCCCAAAACCTGACATTCTTATTTATTTGCATCGCCCTGTGGAAATTTTGCAACAAAATATCAAAAAACGGGGACGTGAATATGAAGAGACCATCTCCAATGAATATTTACAGCAGATACAAAACGCCTATTTTGAGTACTTCCGTACAGAAACACACACGCCTATATTAATCATCAATTTGGGGGACGCTGATTTTGTCAAAGACAAGAATTGCTATGAGCTTTTGGTCGATGCTATTGCCCGTCCTTATAAAGGCGGCATGAATCACTTGTCTTTAGTATAATAAGCAGACCTCGATTTAGCAAGATTGTCCGCTGCCAGTTTGGGGTCTTCCACTGTTCTGCGTTTATCCTTAGACTCGTGTCTTTCGAGATATTTGGCATACAAATCCGCTTGCTCTGTTTCAGACAAAACAGGGTTCTCATCATAGAAACCTTTGAGACTTCTTTGGCGATAAGCCTCAAATAAAGTAACCGCACAGGCAACCGATATATTCAAACTCTGAACAAAGCCCATCTGGGGAATAATGAAATTTCCTGTACAATATTGTAAAACATCTTGTGAAATCCCATCACTTTCATTGCCAAAAACGAGTGCCACCGATGCTGTCAAATCCAGTGCGTATAAATCCTTGGCATCCTCTCCTAAATGAGTAGCCCAAATATTATCATATCGAGAACGTACCACTTTAAACAATTCTTCGGCATCATTGAACAAATGCACCTCTAGCCATCGCCTTGCCCCTGCTGATGTACGCCCCCCCAACTTAATCCGTTCCTTGTTCAATTCTTCCATCGTGTAGAGGACAAAAACCTCCATGACGCCTACCGATTCGCAACTGCGCAGGACGGCACCTATATTGTGCGTATCGTGGACATTTTCGAGAATGACAGCTAGGTTGGGTTGCCGTCGTCGAATAACTTTCTTAAACTTATGTTCTCTTTCGGGAGTCAATGGATAATCGATAATGAAAATTGAAAAATTGAAGTCTCAAGATACAAATATAACAAGCTTTGATGAGTTGGCGATGCGCCGCTGTTTTGAATTGGCGGAATTGGGTGCAGGAAATATCTCCCCCAACCCGAAAGTTGGCGCTGTCATCTCCCATAAAGGTAAAATTATAGGGGAAGGTTTTCACCAAAAATATGGGGAAGGGCACGCTGAGGTCAATGCCATACAATCCGTAACACCGCAAGACTTGTCCAAACTAAAAGAAGCCACTATATATGTGTCTTTAGAACCTTGTTTCCACTTTGGAAAAACGCCGCCTTGTGTAGATTTGATTTTAAAACACCAAATTCCTAGCGTTGTGATTGCGATGCAAGACCCTACCAGTAAAGTCGGTGGGCAAAGTATCGAAAAACTGCGTGCATCGGGTGTCAAAGTTCAAGTCGGTGTACTAGAAGCAGAAGCTAGGCAACTCATTCGCCGATTCACTCAGTTGCATATTCACGAACGTCCATATATCATCTTGAAGTGGGCACAATCTGCTGATGGATTCATAGGTAAGCCTAATGAACAAGTATGGCTAAGCAATCCCATATCGAAGCGATTGGTGCATCAATGGCGAGCGGAGGAGGGTGCTATATTGGTAGGAACAAATACGGCGATAGTAGATAATCCTCAATTAACCACAAGGCTTTACTTTGGAAAATCCCCATTACGTCTGGTAATCGATAAAAATCATAAGATCCCAAGAGGTCATCGTCTTTTTTCAGATGGGCTTCCGACTATTTACTTTACTAGGACAACAAGGACTGATTTCGTTGCTGGAATCGAACAAGTGCTTGTAAAAGATTGGAATGAATTACTCCCTCAAATTATTACAAGTTTAAAAAACAAAAAAAAGCATAGCCTTATAGTGGAGGGTGGTGCTCAACTACTACAGTCTTTTATAAATAGAGGCCTTTGGGATGAGGCTAGAGTTTTTAAGACAAAAAAAGTCGTAGAACAAGGGATTCAAGCTCCTCAAATAAGTTATAGTATCAAAAATTCTTGGGCAATAGGACAAGACCAATTAGACATTCTACGAGCGAATAAAACCTTGTAAGTACTGGGCAAAAAAAGAAAAACCCTCGCCATTGCTGGCAAGGGTCTCTAACCCAAACAAATAAA
>JAHDBO010000226.1 GCA_020630355.1 Saprospiraceae bacterium | reverse complement strand
AAATAACCATCTTCTCCAAGCGTATGATAAGAATCGTAGTTGACCTTCACCCATTTGTGTCTGGCACGGAAAGTCAAGTTCATCGTATTGGTGAAGATGTAATTCATCCGAACGATATTCGTGACATCATTTATCATTCTTCTACCAAAAACAATATCGTCCGCATAATTATTGACAAAGCCCTCATTGCCGTGCGCAAATTCTTGGTTCATAAACCAAGAGGCAGAGAATTTATTACTGAAACGGTAGCGGTGCTCAATGCCATAACCAAAGTTGCGTCTTCCTTCTTGTGAGAAACCATTATACCCCCCGTTTAACTCTAATCTGTATTTCTTACGGCTATCCGAGCCCACCCAGAAACCCACGTTCCAGTTGGAAGGAATATTATAAACTCGACCTTCTTGTCTAGGCTCGAAAAAATCATACCCTTCCACTGGTCGAAGACCTGACCATACATTAAGATTCCATTGGGACTTTGTTTGTGCAAAACCCCATAGATTCAATCTAAAATTGGTAAACTCATTAGGGGAATATAAAGCAGAACGTTGAATATTGAATCCAGAGTTAAACAAGTTGAACCTATCGTTCCAAAAGGGTTTGAAATACCCGTAGTTCCCACTGATTCCTGTTGTAATTTCATTGGGGTTGCGAAGAAAACCCAAATCGTTCGGATCGTAGTTTTTACTCTCGACATTAACGTAAGCCCTAGTAGTGAAATTGCCACTAATCTTCCCTCCTCGCAAATTGAACTTATAGCCAAAAATATCGTCTTCCTCGGCATTATATATCTGAGAAAGCGCTGCGTCCCCAGAAATACCGTAGGAGTTTTTCTTATTTTTCAAGTCAAACTCAACCCCTGTCACGTTCGCATCATAAGTGCTCCCGTTGCGAATCACATTCGTATTGACCAAAGAGACATAAGAGTTATTTTTTAAATTTTGGTCAAAAACGAGGACATTATAATTGGTCAATGGGCTTGTCTCTACTTCTCGTTCCGCTCCTGTTTCTGTGTCTCTTATGGTTGCCTGTGCAGGTGCTTGAATGGCATTGAAAATACCTATCCCCAAACCAGCATTCGTCCGACCAGATACTTTAGAGGCATTGTACAATCGAGTCTCCGAGGGGTTGGCGATGACCTCTTCCGAATCACTTAAACCATCATAAGCAGCCCAATAATTCACTGGAAAACCGCCAATTCTCCTAGAGTAAAATAGATTGGCTTTATTGAACAGCTCTGTCCCTTCCGTAAAAAATGGACGATTCTCATTAAAACGTACCTCAAATGGAGAAAGATTCAATACTTGATCATCCGATTGTACCTGCCCGAAATCAGGTATCAAAGTCATATCTAATGTAAAAGCATCATTGATACCATATTTCACATCCATTCCACCATTGTAAGAATAGCCTGTTGCGCTTTTGGGGTCTCCATTTTTATCGTAACGATTTTCCACATAAGCAGAGACATAAGGCGTTGCTTGTAAACGAATCGGTGACTTAACGTCTTCAATTCCTTTCAACAATCCCCATTGCGCCAAGAAACCCGGCCCTTGTGGGTCGATTGGAGACCAAAATACTTTTTCCGCATTTCGTTGTTGTTGGCGACCAAAATTAATCCCCCAAGTTTGTACCTTCTCATTTTTAAAACGCAAAGCAGAAAATGGAATCCTAAATTCTACCGACCAACCTTTCTCAGTGATATGTACTTGGTTTTCCCAAACCGCATCCCAGTTTTCATCGTTTCCATTGTCGGAATATTTTTCATCAAACTGGACGCCCGTCGCTGCTGAGATAAAACCAACCCCATTGATACCATCGTTGTAGGGACTGATGAAAACACCGAACCAATCCGTATTTCCAAAATCATCCCTTTGAGATAATTCCAATGCAATACTATCGATAGAAGGCTCTTCCATAAAAGCACCAACGTACAAGGCAGCATTGTCATAAGCGACCCGCACTTCCGTGAAGCTACTTGCTACTTTGCCTGGCACTGGGTCAAGCGTGATAAAATCTTTTGCTTTTGGGACATTTTGCCAAGCAGCATCGTCCAATATCCCATCTATTTTGATAGAGGAATTGATTCGTGTTGCTTGAAGCTCTTTCTGTACCCTAGGCGTTTCTTTTTTTGATTCGTCTTGGGCGAAGGAGTGGTTGAAAAGACAGGTGATTCCAACTAAAAGGACAATTAGGCGTTTCATTAAGGTGCGTTTTGCAGTATTTTTTTAAAACCCTTCTGATTGGGGTATGTTTGAAGGGAAGACGAATTAATAGACAGAAAGGTTACCAGCAAGTTGCAGGGGACTTGCCTCATTGCCTCTAAAATTCGATGAAGGCCGTAGGATTTAAGATGAAGGCATAAAAAAACCTAGAGGAATTACCTCTAGGCCTTTCATGGGATATTTTGTAAATTCTATTTCAATACTTCTATGATTTGTTTGATGCTTGAACTTTTTTGCTCGCCCGTTTCCATATTTTTGAAAGACAATTCCCCCGTTTCCATCTCATTGTCCCCGATAATAATCGTGTAAGGGACTTTACGAGCATTGGCATACTTCATCTGCTTCTTCATTTTAGTAGGCTCTGGGTATAAATCTGCGTTAATACCTGCCGCGCGCAATTGGTTCAGAGCTTCAAAGGCATATAAGTGATTGGCATCATTGAACGCAATCAATAAGACCTTCAAACTCGAAGCACTTTCCTTAGGGAATTTACCTAGTTCCTCCAGCACATCATAAATTCGCTCTGCCCCAAAAGAAACCCCAACGCCCGAAACGCCTTTCAAACCAAAATTACTGGTCAAATCATCGTAACGACCGCCACCGCCAATGCTGCCCATTTTGGCATTTTTGGCTTTGACTTCAAAAATACATCCTGTGTAATAATTCAAGCCACGAGCTAAGGTAATATCGAAGACCACCTCGTTGCTCGCTCCTTTCAAATCAAAGTAACGATGGAAAGTCTCCAATTCTTCCACCCCTTTCAGACCGATTTCACTTTCGGCGAAAGCCGCCCTCAAAGGTGCTAGTGATTTCACTTCCAATAAACCGATAATCGTATCAATCGCCGCTTCTTCTATCCCTCGATTGCGCATTTCGTCTTTGACCCCATCCACCCCAATCTTGTCCAACTTATCAATCGCAATGGTCATCTCCATCATCTTGTCGGCAATGCCTGCCACTTCCGCCATCCCTGCTAGGATTTTACGGTTGTTGACCTTGATTTCTACCGCCAAATCCAAGGCAGCAAAAACCTCATCGTATATCTGTACCAACTCCGCTTCGTACATCAAAGAATCAGAACCCACCACATCTACATCGCACTGATAAAACTCTTGATAACGCCCTTTCTGCGGACGGTCTGCTCGCCAAACTGGTTGTATTTGATAGCGTTTGAACGGAAAGCTGATTTCGTTTTGGTGCTGCACCACAAATCGGGCGAATGGCACGGTCAAATCATAGCGCAAGCCTCGTTTGGAAATCGTTGAAATCAATTGCTGAGAGGCTTTTTCTTCTAGGAGTTTTGGGTCGGCTTTCGCCAAAAAATCCCCATTGTTCAAGACCTTGAACAGCAAACGGTCGCCTTCTTCTCCATATTTCCCCGTAAGGGTGGATAGATTTTCCATAACGGGCGTCTCGATGGGTTGATAGCCGTATTTCACGAATACCGAACGAATCGTATCGAAAATATAAGCCCGTTTTGCCGTTTGTTCTGGACCGAAATCCCGTAC
>JAHDBO010000225.1 GCA_020630355.1 Saprospiraceae bacterium | reverse complement strand
ATCCAGAGTCTCCTTTGCAAAACTACGAGCGTGGAAAAGATTATGTCTTTTTTGCTCCTGACAGAGTAGCGATGCAAGATGCCACGGCTCAAATGGCATTGTTGCAATTCATGATGGCAGGAAAGCCTAAAGTGGCCGTACCTAGTACAGTACACTGTGACCACTTAATACAAGCTAAAGTAGGTGCTGATAAAGACTTAGATGTAGCGAATGACATTAATTCAGAAGTTTATGATTTCTTAGCTTCTGTTTCTGACAAATATGGTCTTGGTTTCTGGAAGCCTGGCGCAGGTATCATCCACCAAGTCGTCTTGGAAAATTATGCTTTCCCAGGCGGCATGATGATTGGAACAGATTCTCACACACCTAATGCAGGTGGTTTGGGTATGATTGCGATTGGTGTCGGTGGTGCGGATGCAGTAGATGTGATGGCAGGTATGCCTTGGGAATTGAAAATGCCAAAATTAATCGGTGTTAAATTAACTGGTGAACTGAACGGTTGGGCTTCTCCTAAAGATGTGATTCTAAAAGTAGCAGGTATCTTAACTGTAAAAGGTGGTACTGGAGCTATTGTAGAGTACTTCGGAGAAGGTGCACAAAAATTATCTTGTACAGGTAAAGGTACCATTGGTAACATGGGTGCCGAAATCGGTGCTACAACCTCTACTTTCGGGTACGACGCTTCAATGGGTCGCTACCTAAGAGCTACTGGAAGAGCAGACGTTGCTGATATTTGCGACGGCGTTGCTGAACACCTAACAGGTGACGATGCATGCTACGCTAATCCAGAGCAATACTTCGACCAAGTTATCGAGATTGACCTGAACACACTTGAGCCATTGTTGAACGGACCATTCACACCAGATAGAGCAACGCCCGTTTCTCAAATGACTGCTGAGGCAGAAAAGAATGGTTGGCCAACTGATTTAGAATATTGCCTAATCGGTTCTTGTACCAACTCTTCTTATGAAGATATTTCTAGAGCAGCTTCTATCGCTCGACAAGCGACGGAACTGGGTATCGAAGCAAAATCACAATTGACGATTACTCCTGGTTCGGAACTCGTCCGTTATACTATCGAGCGAGATGGATTGATTGAAAACTTGGAAGGCATGGGTGCTATGGTTTTCGCCAATGCTTGTGGCCCTTGTATCGGGCAATGGGCACGATACAGTGACCCAAAGAACGCCCCTAAAAACAGCATCGTACACTCTTTCAACCGTAACTTCTCTAAGCGTGCGGATGGAAATCCAAATACACACGCTTTCGTTGCATCTCCTGAATTGGTAACAGCGATTGCCCTTTCTGGAAAATTAGGATTCAATCCTATAACAGATACATTGACGACCAAAGACGGTAAAGAAGTAAAACTAGCTCCTCCTACAGGTTACGAATTACCTCCTAAAGGATTCGAGGTAGGGGATGCAGGCTATGAAGCACCAGCTGAAGACGGTAGTGGCATAGAAGTAAAGGTAGCGGAAGATTCTAATCGTCTGCAATTGTTGACGCCTTTCAAGCCTATTACAAGCAATGACTTGAAAGGAATGAGAGTGCTTCTAAAAGCCAAGGGCAAATGTACAACCGACCATATCTCTATGGCTGGTCCTTGGTTGAAATACCGTGGGCATCTGGAGAATATCTCCAACAACTGTTTCATCGGAGCCATCAATGCTTACAATGACCAAGCGAATAATGTCATGAACTATGCCGAGGATAAATACATGGCTGTTCCTGATTCTGCTAGGGCGTATCAAAAAGCAGGTATTTCGACAGTTGTTTTTGGAGAGGAAAATTACGGTGAAGGCTCTTCTAGAGAGCACGCTGCAATGGAGCCTCGTTTCTTGGGTGTAAAAGCGGTTATCGTAAAATCATTCGCTCGTATTCACGAAACGAACTTGAAGAAGCAAGGAATGTTCGGTTTGACTTTCGTCAATCCAGCGGACTATGACTTAGTTCGTCAAGATGATACCGTTGAACTACAAGGTTTCGACACGATGGCGCCAGGCAAAAACCTGACCGTTGTCTTGAATCACGCAGATGGTACTTCAGATTCTTTTGAAGTAGCCCATACCTACAACCAAGCACAGATTGACTGGGTAAAAGCTGGTTCTGCTCTGAATAAAATCAGACAGGAAGCTGGTGTAGCGTAAAACCTATATTTTTCAAAAAATAAAAAATGGCTGCTAGGAAAATTCCTAGCAGCCATTCTATTTTTTGAGTCCTCCCTTGTTATAGACCAAGCAACAAAGTCGTCGGGTCTTCTAGGTATTTTTTCACTTTTACTAAGAAAGTCACGGAAGTACTACCATCAATAATACGGTGGTCGTAAGACAATGCCAAGTACATCATTGGACGGATTTTCACTTCGCCATTGATTGCCATCGGACGCTGTTGTATCGTGTGCATTCCTAGGATAGCAGATTGTGGTTCGTTCAGAATCGGGGTACTCATCATCGACCCGAAAACACCTCCATTCGTAATCGCAAAAGTTCCGCCTTTCATCTCATCCAAGGTCAGTTTTCCAGAGCGTGCCTTCCCTGCCAACTCTTTAATCTTTAACTCGATTTCATGGAAATTCATTGACTCTACATTGTGTACTGGTGGCACTACCAAGCCTGTTGGCGTAGAAATGGCAATAGAAATATCCACAAAATCATGATAAATAATATGGTCACCATCTATTTGTGCATTGACATCAGGCATATCCATCAAGGCTTTCGCGCATGCTTTCGCAAAAATGGACATGAAGCCTAATTTGATACCATATTTTTCTACAAATCGCTCTTGATACGTCTTCCTCAATTTCATGACTTCCGTCAAATCCACCTCATTAAAGGTCGTCAACATCGCCGTATTATTTTTAGCAGAAACCAAGCGTTTCGCTATTGTACGGCGCATACGGCTCATCTTTTTGCGCTCCGTTCCTCTGCTAAAAGAAGTCGAAGTACTAGTCACTGGAGTAGACTCCGCTGGCGCTTCCTGCTTCGGAGCTGGTTTTTCTTTGGCTTCAGCAACCGCTTTGTTCGCATCTTCTTGAGTAATACGACCATCTTTACCAGTGCCCTTCACATCGGCAGCAGAAAGTCCATTTTCACGCAAAATTTTAGCCGCAGCAGGCGAAGGATGTCCTTTCGCATACGAATCTTCTTTTGCAGGAGTTTCTTGCTTCGCTGCTTCCTCCTTGGGCGCTGACTCTGAAGTAGCAGGCGCATCATCCCCCCCTGCTGGTGCTGCCACACTAGTGTCTATCGTAGCTACCAAAGCCCCGATTTCTAAATCATCCTCTTCGCTTGCCACGAAGGTGATTTTACCAGATGCTTCTGCTGGGAACTCCAATGTTGCCTTATCTGACTCAAATTCGCAAATAGGCTCATCTCTATTGATATACGCGCCGTCTTCAACTAACCATTGAGAGAGGGTCACTTCTGTGATGGATTCCCCGATGGTAGGAACCCGCATTTCTACTACACTCATTATATTTTAGATATTAGTATATAGATTTTAGATTAAAAATCAAAACGTTATATTTTTTTTGATTTTGCTAAAAACGGAAATAGAATAATGTCTATTAGAAACCGTCAAAAAATAACTTAACGATTTTTGGCGCAATAGCGAAGGAAAAATGATTGATAATGATTTTTTTCAAGCTATTCGCCAAAATCCTAATCGGGAAGTTATTTTTTGACCAGCACTTAAAGGACTATTTAATTTTACAAATATGGGATATTCGCTTATCATTTCCAATTACAAGCTATTATT
>JAHDBO010000224.1 GCA_020630355.1 Saprospiraceae bacterium | reverse complement strand
TCCATACTCCATACTCCTCACTCCCTTTTCCCCACAAAAGACTGGGTAATATCATTCATGTACTGCACTTTTGCTTCAAAGTCCCCTTTTAGTGTCTTTCGATATTCATTGAGCTTTAGGAGCAATTCGTTGATGTCCTCTGGAAAGATTTCTTCAAAAAATTGGCGTAGCCGCTTCGCCATCGTCGGTGATTTTCCATTGGTAGAAAAAGCGATTTTGAGATGTCCTTTCGTCACGATACCCCCTAGGTAGAAATCGCATAAAGGCGGATTATCGGCTATGTTGACCAAGATTTTCCTAGCTCTGCAATCTTCACAAATCTGGATGTTGACCTGTTCGTCATCTGTTGCACCGATGACCATGCTGCGACCAATCAAGTCACTTGACTCATAAGCTTTAACCTGATACTCAAATCCCTTTTCAAGGATGATTTGCATGACTTCAGGATTAAATTCTTTCGCTACCAAGCTCACTTTTGCGGCGGGGCTAGATTTGAGCATGAAAGTCAGTTTTTCCAAAGCAACAAAGCCTCCTCCTACAATCAGTATCTCCAATTGATGCACCTTCAAAAAAATGGGGTACAATTCGTTTCTATCAGTACTCATGGTTTGGTTTTTATCAACTCAGCAAAGGCGGCTTCATCTTTAAAAATATGCTGTGCATGGCTCGCATGTGCCACCACATCACCAATAATTATGACTGCTGGGCTTGATATTCCTTTGTCCTCTACTGCTTTTTCAATATCCTTGATAGTCGAAATAACTGCTTTCTCATTCGCTCGAAAACCGTTTTGGATAATGGCAATGGGCAGATTTGAACGACCTAAGCCTTTATACAATTGTACGATTTTGCCAAGGTGCGTCATCCCCATCAATATGACTACCGTTGCGCTGCTCTGTGCGGCTAGTTCGACGTCTTTAGCTAGTGTCCGATGGCTTGTTGTCCCTGTTATCACCCAAAAACTCTGACTGACACCCCGTTTTGTTACAGGAATCCCGATGGAACTCGGAACGGCAATAGAGGATGAAATCCCTGGTACAATCCTCGTTTCTATATTGAAATTTTGAATAAAATCAATTTCTTCCGCTCCTCTTCCAAAGACAAAAGAATCACCGCCTTTCAATCGGACGACCTGACCGAAACGCAGCGCATAAGCGACCAACATATAGTTGATTGCTTCTTGTGTATGTTTTTTAAACCCCTTTCTTTTTCCAACAAAAATCAACTGAGCATCCTGAGGGGCATAGCTCAATAAGTCCTCATTTACTAGGGCGTCGTAAAGAATAACATTGGCGGACTGAATCGCTTTGACACCAGCGAGCGTTATCAAATCAGGGTCGCCAGGACCTGCTCCTACTAAAGTAACTTTGGGTTTCAAATGCGCTTTCATATCGTCAATTGTTTTACACGGTGAGCATCTACTTTAGCGTAAAAATCCAAAGCATCATTGTAATAAGCTTGAGCAAAAGAAGAACTGGCTTCTACCGTTTTCATTTGCAAGGCATACTCGGTAAAGGTTTTGCCTTTTAGGTCGATGATACCTGTGCTGACAAAGTGCTCATCAAATAAATGGATAATACCAGCTTGAGTATTGGTTTTATGTTCTTCCGCTAGTAGTAGTGCCTTGGCGGTATTGACAATACTAGTATAACTATGATAAATACTATCTCTTATATTCCCGTCTTCTAGGGCACGCTTGGCGTTTTCTAGTTTCTCTTCGCTTTCAAAGAGGAGCGTCGTAATCAAGTCAATAACGACTCCAGCACATTCTCCTACACCTATCGCCTTGATGTAGGCTGTGGAATGTCCCCAATCTATGAAATCATCTTCTTGGATATTGTCTAGATTACACAAATGTTTGAGCAAATCATAGAAGTAGGTTTTTCCTTTTTCATCGTAATAAGCTAAGAAATCTGCACTGCTGATGCCATTTTGACGCAAGTCATCCAATAATACACGGAGCGCATCGGTAGCTCGCTTGGCAGGCACTTTGATGACCTTGTCAGCAAAGCGTCCTTGACCATCTCCCAGACTACCGCCTCCTAGTAGGATTTGAGCGGCTGGCATGACGCGCTTATCTTTGGTACGAATGGTCATCCCTTGGAATCCGATGGCAGCAATCATGTGCTGACCACAGGAATTCATGCAGCCCGAAAGCTTAATCAAAAGGTTTTTAGCATCTGCAAAATCGGGGTACTCTTTGGCAAGGACAGCCTCCAAAACTTCTGCTAGACCCGTAGAGCTTGCGATGCCTAGATTGCAGGTATCAGTACCAGGACAAGCGGTCAAATCACGGAATTTCAAATAGCCAATATCTGCAAGACCGATTTTGCTTAGTTCTTGATGGAAAAAAGGGAGGTCTGCTTCTTTGACGTGGCGGATTAAAGCATTTTGGTGGATCGATAGCGTCAACTCGTTGCCAGCATATTCTTTGACCAATTTCGCTAAAGGACGTGCTTGCTCAATGAATAAATCCCCCAATCTGACCTTGATGCCAATGGCAAAATACCCCTTTTGTTTTTGCTCGAAGACGTTTTGTTTTTTCCATAAATGGAAGGCATCCGATATTTCCACTTTTGGTGCTGTGGAAGGAGCAGTTCCTATTTCAGATGCTGTATAGGGAATATCTTTTTTCAAAGTAAGCATACGGCGCTCTTCGTCCAGCTTTTCTTTGAAGGTCTCATAGCCCCAATCTTTTACCAAAAATTTCATTCTGGCCTTCATACGTCGGTTCCGCTCTCCGTATCGCTCAAATAATCGTAGCGTCGCTTCCATCAAAGAAACTATTTCATCCGCAGGGACAAATTCATCATACAAATAGGCATGCATGGATTGAGAACCCAAACCACCACCGACCATGACTTTGAAGCCATGTACAATTTGACCTTCAATTTCCTTAGTCTTGGCT
This sequence comes from Saprospiraceae bacterium, assembly GCA_020630355.1. Taxonomy (GTDB): domain Bacteria; phylum Bacteroidota; class Bacteroidia; order Chitinophagales; family Saprospiraceae; genus JAHDBJ01. The sequence goes on along the minus strand of JAHDBO010000224.1, from coordinate 855 downwards.
ATAAAACCAATATCGTGCATAAAAGCATAAGCGGTGTCTTCTTCTGTATTAGAAAAAGAGACTTTGAACTTTCGCCCCATTTCTTGACAGATGGGATTTCGTAGAAAATACTGGAATACAGCATCAGCATAAGGGCGAGGGTCGAAAGCTTCGTTTTTGTCAATTCCTGCCGTTTCGGAGGCGGTTATATTTCGGACAGTGTTACCACAAGCTTCTCTAAGTGTGATGGCATCTTTTTCCAGTTCCGCCCAGAGTTCAGGTGTTCTGTCTAGGAGGACATTGTGAATCTGGATGTCTTGGCGAGTGGTAATATGCAAACGCCCTGTGGAGTATTCCTCCGAGACATCACAAATACGAAGCAATTGTTCTCCTGACAATTTTCCGAAAGGAATTTTGATACGAATCATCTGGACGCCCTGCTGCCGCTGTCCATACACCCCTCTCGCTAAACGAAGGGAGCGAAACCGCTCTTCATCCACTTTTCCATTTTTGAACGCATGGATTTTTTGTTCTAGTTCAATAATGTCCTTTTGTACAATCGGGTCTTCTATTTCGGTTCTGAAACTCCGCATTTAATTCGTTTTATAAACTGAAAATTTGATTCAAAAAAAAATCGCCTTTCATTTTTGAATGAAAGGCGATTGATACAACTAATCTTCATGGTGTAGCAAGAATAGTTCAATGCCTCTCTGTGTCGTTTGAGCAACAACAAGGACAGCAGCGAACCATTTTGATATTTACACTCACTATATTAAACATTATTCTATTTTCGATTATGGTAAAAAAAGTAGGCTATAAAAGAATGATTTTCAATCTAATATCTAAAGACTAATTACTAATATCTGATTTTAGAAT